>JBGTLW010000204.1:0-4269 GCA_041743835.1 Phycisphaeraceae bacterium
GCGGCTGCGGCGAGCGCGTCGGCTAGCTCTTTTCGCGCGGCCAGCAACGCCTGCTCCGCTTCCTGCCGCGCTTGGTCGTGGGATTGAGTCGCGGCGATGGCTGCGGCGTGCAGCTGCTCAAGCTCATGGGCGCGTTGCTGCGCGGCCAGTAGCTCGCTGCGTAATCGGGCGGCTTCGGTTTCCAGCGCTTCTGCGGTTTCAACCTGCGATTGGAGTTGGAGGCGGGTGCTGCGCTCCTGCTCGAGGGCTTCGCGCAGGGATTCGGATTCGTGCGCGGCCTGCTGGGTCAGGCTCGCTTGTTGGCGGACACGGGCTTCGAGTTCACGGACCAATTCGGCGTCGGCTGCGGTGGTGTCGCGGGCGGGCGCGTCGTCGTGCGGGGCGTCCTGGTCATCGGGGCTTGCAGGCTTTGCGGGTGGCGTGGTGTGGGCGGGGGAGTCGGCGAGGAGGTCGGCGGCGTTCCAGTGGTGTTCGAGGGAGAGCGGGCGGGGCTTGAGGGCTGTGCCGGGCACGCGTTCATCGCCTTCGAGGGTAATGCTTTCGCCGGGCTGCGCGATGAGTGGTTCGTTGTCGGTCCAGTCGGTGGTGGTCAGGCCCAGCTTTTTGGTGAGCCGACGCAGCACGCCGGTGGACAGGTCGGAGTATCGGTTGCAGGCGGGGCAGTGGACGAAATCCACCCCGGCCTCCTTAGGCCAGGGTATGGACGCGCGGCAGTGCTGACACCGGATCATTTTGGGCATGGATCTGGACCCGCCGAGGCAATATCAAGCCTATGTCAATCTGGGCAATCTACCAGTATATGTCGGCTGGTTGCTCGGGCCTGTCGAGCGCTCGCGGGGAAAATCAGACCGCGCGGGTTTTAGCGGGGTGATGAGGTGTGGCGCAAGGACCAATGGGCATGATTCCCCTTGTGGCCGCGGCTTCGCCGCGGACCGCTGCGGGGACGCGTCGGCTCTGTGACGGCTTTGCCCGCGTTTATCGAGTGATACACATGCGGGGTGGATCGCGCCGCGTCGCGTTGTTATCGCACCTTGATGGTCGCCAGGGAGAGTGCGACGAGCATCGCGGTGATGAGCCACGCGCGCACGACCACTTGTTGCTCGGTCCACCCGGCCATGTGGAAGTGGTGGTGGATGGGCGCGCAGCGGAAGACGCGTTTGCCGCCGGAGAGCTTGAAGTAGCCGACCTGGATGATGACGGAGAACATCTCGATGAAGAACACGCCGCCGATGATGAGGAGCAGGACGTCCTGCCGGATGACCACCGCGACGTAGCCGATGAGCCCGCCCAGGGGCAGCGACCCGGAGTCGCCCATGAAGACTTGTGCCGGGAAGCAGTTGAACCACAGGAAGCCGATGCACGCGCCGACCATCGCTCCGCAGACGACCGCCAACTCGTCGCTGAATCGGATGTGGGGCACGAGCAGGTACTTGGCGAGGACAAACTCGTTGGGGTCGGTGCCGATGCGGTAGCCGGCGATCAGCGCGAGGACCAGGAACGCGAACGCGACGATGGTCATGACCCCGCCCGCCAGCCCGTCCATGCCATCGGTGAGGTTCACGGCATTGGAGGTGCCCGCGATGACCAGGATCGTGAGGCCGACGAAGGCCCAGGTCCCCAGCGGGATGATGTAGCTGGAGAGGATGTATTCGTTGGGGCCGATGCGCTCCCATGTCTTGAGGAACGGGAGGGTGAACGCGTGGGCTGCCTTCTGCTCTTCGGGGTCGGGGAAGTAGATGTTGTTGCCACCCCAATGGTGGATGAACAGGCCCAGGATCAGGGCGATGGCGAGCTGGGCCAGCAGCTTCTCGTGGGAGTAGAGCCCCTCGCGTGAGCCGGGCTTGCGTGTCGCGGCGGTGAGCTTGAGGTAGTCATCGACCGCGCCGATCGCGAAGAGCCAGACCAGGCAGACCAGCGCCATCACGACGTAGAAGCTGGCGAGGTCCGCCAGCAGCAGCACACAGATGAAGATCGCGCCCACGATGAGCACGCCACCCATGGTCGGGGTGTTGGCTTTGCCCTTCATGATCTCGTTGAGGTCTTTGTTGTAGAACTCGGGTCGGTCGGCGATCTTGAGGCGCACCAGCGCGCGGATGGTCCGCCTGCCCAGCACCATCACGATCGTGAACCCCAGCAGGATCGCCAGGATCGCGCGGAACTCCACCCACTCGAACACTTGCAGCGGCGAGAGCCAGCCGGTCCGGCTGATGGAAGACTCGAAGTGGCGGTAGAGGAGGGGGATCATGGGTTCTCACATCGGGAGGGCGATGGCGGCTTGTGCCTCTGTGACGCGGGCTGGGCTTGGGGGTTATCCGGGGGTTTTTCGGGGGGTTATGCCACGGGGTAGCGATGCACGATGGCGGGGATGATGCGCTCCAGCCGCATCCCGCGCGAGGCTTTGAGCAGCACCGTGTCGCCGGGGTTGATGAGTCCGGCGATGCGGTCGGGCAGGTCGTCGCTCCAGCCCTGGCTGTGGAAGTGGCTGCCGATGAACACCGCGACGTCGGCCGCGCGATGGGCTTTTTGCCGCACCGCCTCATGCCCAGCCTCAGCCGCCGCGCCAAGCTCGAACATGTCGCCGAGCACCGCGACGCGCCGGCCGGCCTCCCGCGACGCCAGCACATCCAACGCCGCCGACATCGAGTCTGGGTTCGCGTTGTACGTGTCGTCGATGAGCGTGACGCCTTGGGCCAGCCTGAGGACATTGAGCCGGCCCGGCGGGGGGGTCGCGGTACGCAGGGCCTCGGCGATGCGGTCCTCGTCGATGCCTAAGTGCATGGCCACGGCCTCGGCATACGCGGCGTTCATGCGGTTGTGCTCACCCGGCAGCGCCAGCTCACCGCCGTAGGGCTCGAGCTCATCGCGCGGCGTGAAGGCGATGCCCTCGGGTGAGAGGTGGTCCAGCAGGCTGTATTCCTCGCGCTCGACACCCGACAGGTCGCCGAAGAACTCGAGGTGTTCGGCCCCGATGCTGACGATGACTGCGATGTCCGGCCGGGCGATGCGTCCCAGGGCCGCGATCTCGCCGGGGTGGTTGGTGCCCAGTTCCGCGGCCACGTAGTCGTGGTCCGGCCTCGCACCCAGCAGCGTGAGCGGCACGCCGAGATGGTTGTTGAAGCTCTTGGGTGATTGCGTGCCACGCAGCCCGCCGGCGGTGGCGAGCTGGTGGATGAGGTGGCGGGTGGTCGTCTTGCCGTTGGACCCGGCTACGGCGACGACGACGCACTGGTTGGCTGCGAGCACATCCCGGTATGCCGAGGCCAGTTGCTGGAGCGCGGCCAGTGTGTCGGGCACCATCAGCACCTGTGAGGTGTGGTCTGTGGAGATCTGGGAAGCGTCGGACGCGATGGCGATGGCGGCGCCCTGGTTGAGGGCTGCGTAAATGAAGCTGTGGCCATCGAACTGCTCGCCCTTGATGGCGAGGAAGGCCTGGCCGGGCTGGAGCGTGCGGGTGTCGATGGAGAGGCCAGCGATCGTGGCGTGGGGCGCTTCGGGTGTCTGGAGCCAGCGCCCGCCGGTGATTTGGGCGAAGCGTGCGGGTGTCCAGAAGTCGGTGGCGGTGATCAGCATGGGTCGGGGCGGGCGGTGGGTGGTGCGGTTCATATCTCCAGTCGGTCAGGCGGTGCGCCACTGCTGGAGTGCTTCGGCGGCGTGCTCGCGGTCGTCGAAGTGGGTCTTAATCGTCCGGCCGGGATTCTGGGGGTCAGCGATGATCTGGTAATCCTCGTGTCCCTTGCCCGCGAGCAGCACGGTGTCGCCGGGTTCCGCGTCGGCGATGCAGCGCGCGATGGCGGCGGCGCGGTCGGGTTCGACGGTGACACGGCCATTGTCTTGATTCGGCACACCGTCGAGCATCTGTGCAATGATCGTGTGGGGGTCTTCCGTGCGCGGGTTGTCCGAGGTGATCCACACGCGGTCGGCCAGGCGGCAGGCCACCTTCGCCATCTTGGGGCGTTTGTTGGTATCGCGGTCGCCCCCGCAGCCCACCAGCGCGATGAGTCGGCCGGGCGTGAGCGGGCGGAGGGCGGTGAGGACGTTCTCCAGCGCATCATGCGTGTGGGCGTAATCCACCAGCACCTGGGGCGCTTTGTGGGCGGCCCCGCTGCTCGATTGATGGGGGATGATGACCCGCTCAAGCCGGCCGGGCGCTTGGGGGCAGGTCTCCAGAGCCGTGCGCAGCGTGCGCGATACGCCGGTGACGCTCGCGGCCAAGGCGGCGGCCTGCAGCACGTTGCTCACGTTGTGCCGACCGATCAGCGGCAGGTCCAG
>JBGTLW010000205.1:0-3668 GCA_041743835.1 Phycisphaeraceae bacterium
CGCGCGCTGGCCCCGGCCCTCGGGCCGCGCGGCGTCGAGCGGATGAGCCAGTTGATCGATTTGGCTGAACAGCACCAGCCGCTCCGCCGTCTGCGGGCGACCGAGTTTGTGGCGTTTGTGCGCGGCGCTTTGGTGGAAGACCCGACGCCGGCCCGCGTGCGTGTGATGACCATCCACAAAGCCAAGGGCCTGGAGTTTGATGTCGTGGTGCTCGGCGAGTTGGGCGTCAAGATCGGGTACATGCAGACGCCGCTGTCGGTGAATCATCGCCCCGACCCCACCGGCCCGCCGGACATGGTGCTGCGATACGTAAAGAAAGACCTGCGCCCGCTGTTCGATGCGTACTCCCCGCTCATCGCCGCAGCCAACGAGCAAGCCACCGCACGCCAGATCGACGACGACCTCTCGGGGTTCTACGTCGCGATGACCCGTGCGAAGCAGTCGCTGCACCTGCTGGTTGAGCCGCTGATAGAGTCAAGCGATGGCGAAGTTGACGCAGGCCCCGCCAACGCCAAGACACTCGCTGCGGTCTTGCGGCATCAGCTCGCCGCCGATCCATACCAGCCGACCGGCACGCTGTACCAGGCTGGCGATCCGCGGTGGGATGACCTGGCTGAGGAGTTGCCCCCGCCCGACCGGGCCGCGATGCCGCAGCCCCAGCTTGTGAAAAGTGACAAGCCCTCGCGCTGGCTGCGCACGCTCACACCCTCGTCGCAGGAGGGCGGCGGAAAGGTCGCGGTCGCGTCGCTGCTCAACCCCGGCGCGCAGCAGTCCCGCGCGTTCGGCGGGCGCATCCATCAGCAGCTTGAAGCGATCGAATACCTCGACACCCACACCGAGCCGATCGACCCCGAGCTTCAGCCCATCCTCGCGCACGACGCGGTGAAGCAGGCGCTGGGCCGCCGATACGCCAACCAACGGCTGTGGCGGGAGCGTGCGTTCGTGATTCGGCTCAAGGGTGATCTGGTGCGCGGCGTGTTCGACCGCGTCGCGGTGTCCATCGACGCCGTAGGCAGACCCGTGGCCGCGACGCTGACCGATTTCAAGACCGACACCTGCACACCCGCAGCCATCGAGCGCTACCGCCCGCAGCTTGCGCTGTACCGCGCTGCCCTCGCCCACATGCTGGGCATCGCGCCCAAGGCGGTGGCCTGCGAGCTGCTCTTTGTCCGCGAAGGCATCGCGGTGGTTGTGTGACCCCCCCGCCAAAAGCCCAGCGTCTCCCGACGCTGGGCCTCACAACCCCGCAACCCCATTGCACCACACCTCACAAATCCCGCGCCAAAACCGCGCCGTCCTTCTCCCGGTGATCCCGGATGTATTGCCCCGCACAAGCCAGGTGGGCCGCATCGACGATTGGCTCCACCCCGCACCTCACCGCCCAAAGCCCGCCTTGGCCCCGTGGCGGGCAAGGCGGCAGCCCGCGTTTCTGGAAACACGTCGAGCACCAGCTCTTGGCTTTGCCAAGCACATACCGCGGCAGCGGGTTACGCACCAGGTCGCAAGGCTCATCGTCGGGAGATCGCAGGTCTTGTGGCTTGTCACGCGGCGAACCCTGCCGCTGGGCCAGCAACTGCGCTACACGCTGGGGGTCCGGCGGGAACCGTGCGAGCAGGTGCAAATGTGTCGCGGCCACCGCCAACTCCGCAAACGCGATGCCGTGGTGATGTAACGCTTCGACCAGGAAGGTGGCTGCGTGCCGGCGGGCCTCGGGCGTCAGGATGATCCGCCCACGCTTCATGTCTTGCAGCGCCCGGCGACGCTTCGCCTCATCGGGGGCTGTGGGAGGGTGGCGGTAGTCCCCTTCCACGTGCTCGCGGTGGTGACGCTCGCGGTGCCCCCTGCGGTCGCCGGGCAGCCACGCGCCATACGTGTGGCTGGTGCAGTGGTACCAGTCGTCGAAAGCGCCATCCATCGTCACACTCCCGGTCACGCACGGATGCCCACCGACGGGAGTCGGTGGGCTTTACGCCCCCCCGCCAAAAGCCCAGCGTCTCCCGACGCTGGGCCTCACAACCCCTCGCCCCCCCGACGCTGGGCCTCATCCATTACACTACCCCTCCCAGAGTTTATCACACACGCCCGGAAGCCCGCTGATGTCCAACGCCCCTGCCAACCCTGCCGTCCGCCCTGAAGACAAGTCCATGGAAGAACTGGTCGCGTTGTGCAAACGCCGAGGCTTCGTGTACCCCGCGTCCGAGATCTACGGCGGGATCAACGGCTTCTGGGACTACGGTCCGCTGGGCACCCAGCTCAAAAACAACATCCGCGACTGGTGGTGGAAAAACCTCGTCGAGTGCCCCCCCATCGGCCCCGATGGCGAACCCGTGGACATCGTGGGGTTGGATAGCGCGATCATCCAGAACCCCAAGACGTGGATCGCAAGCGGGCACGTGGGGGGGTTTAGTGATCCGATGGTGGACTGCACCCAGACAAAAAAGCGGTACCGCGCAGACCATTGCTGGGTTGTTGGTTTCTGGAGCAAGCGTGACTATGCGAGGTTGAAAGAAGCATATGTGCACTACGAAACTGTAATGGGTGCAGTTGCGGAACGTGCTTCCGACGCTGGTATCGACCATGACGAAATAAGAAATGCTGTTCTGCAGTCGGTTGAGCTGGCAAGGCAAATCAGTGAGATAGCATCGCAGCCAGATTTATCTGACGAAGAAAAAAAACTGTTGGAACAGATACTCAATTCGGGCACTGATGAATCGCCAATGACAGAATTTGGTACCGCAATAGCAGATGCATTGTCGACTCACTCAGAGATGCAAGCTGCGGCTTTTCGTTTATTGCTACCAACATTCCTATTTGCTGTGGAAGCTAGTTCTGAACCAGAAGCAATACTTACCGCGCGCAGTATGCTAGCAAAGAAGCATGCGGACATGGTCGACATTGATGCAGAGATCTTCGCGTATGATCAGATCGCGCTTCCCAGTTATTGCCCGCGACTGTCACCAGCGACTCAGAAACCTACACTTACCGAACCCCGCGAGTTCAACCTGATGTTCGACACCCACGTCGGCGCGATCCGTAATGAGGACGCGAAGGCGTATCTGCGCCCCGAAACCGCCCAAGGCATCTTCCTCAACTACAAGAACGTCCTCGACACTATGCGTGTGAAGATGCCCTTCGGCATTGCGCAGGTCGGCAAGAGCTTCCGCAACGAAGTGACCCCGCGCAACTTCATCTTCCGCTCGCGTGAGTTTGAGCAGATGGAGATGGAATGGTTCTGCGCCCCGGATGACGCGGCCAAGTGGTATGAGTTCTGGAAGCAGAAGCGCATGGAGTGGTGGTTGTCGCTGGGGATCGACCCCGCCAACCTGCGCTTCCGCGACCACGACGATGATGAGCTGGCCCACTACTCCAAGATGTGCGTCGATGTGGAATACAAGTACCCCTTCACCGCCCCCGGCTTCGGCGAGCTCGAGGGTGTGGCCCACCGCGGGTGCTTCGACCTGACCCAGCACCAGGAGCACGCGAAGGTGAAGATGGAGTACTTCGACCAGGAGCGCCAGTTGGCCGCGAAGGCTGCGGGCAAATCGAAGGAAGAGATCGACGCGGTGAGCAAGTACATCCCCAACGTCATCGAGCCGGCCAGCGGGCTGACGCGGGCGGTGCTGGTGCTGCTGTGCGAGGCGTTCACCCCGACGCCCGACCGCAGCGGC
>JBGTLW010000206.1:0-6290 GCA_041743835.1 Phycisphaeraceae bacterium
CGGGGTTCATCCCGGACACGGGCTTTGCGCGGGTGCTGGCGGACAACCGGGCGGTGGGGCGGATGGCGGCGGGGTATTTCCTGGAGCGGCGGTTCGGCCGGCTGCTGTTTGTCTCCTCCGCGCGACACCGTTTCGAGCATGACCGCTGGGCGGGATTTCGCGCGGCGGCCGAGGCGCACAAGCCGGTGCCGCGGTGTGGTTGGTACACGCTCGAGGCCGGCCGCTGGATCGATGGCGATGGCGAGCGGGCGATGACACACGACGCGTTGAGTCAGATGCTCCGCGCCGCGGATGAGCCGATCGGGGTGTTCGCCGCGTCGGATCGGCCGGGCATGGAGATGGCCGACCGCTGCCGGACTCTCGGGCTGGGTGTGCCGGAGCGCGTGGCGATTTTGGGTTGCGACAACAACATGTACCTGTGCGATTCGTGCGAGCCGCCGCTGTCGAGCGTGATGCTGCCGGGCGAGAAGCTCGGGCACGAGGCGGCTAAACTGCTGCACGCGATGATGGATGGCTCACCGCCGCCGCGCGAGGCGCTCCTGCTGCCGCCGGTGGGGATCCAGACGCGCCCGTCCACCGACATCACCGCCATCGCCGACCGCCCGATCGCCGATGCGCTGAGCCTGATGCGGCAGCGTGCGACCGAAAGTCTCAACGTGGTGGACCTGGCAGAGGCGGTACACATGGATCGGCGGACGTTCTACCGGCACTTCAAGCGGGCCGTGGGCCGCACGCCGTTGCAGGAGCTGTACCGCCTTCGCGTCGACCTGGCGCGGCAGCGGCTGGTGGCGACCAACGCGAGCGTCTACAGCATCGCTCTGGACTGCGGCTTCCCCGATGCGGATGTCTTCACCCGCCGCTTCCGCGAACACACCGGCATGACACCCAGCGCCTATCGTCGGAAGATGGCGGTGTAATCGCGGGGCGGGGGCGCTTGGTCCGTATTGTGCGGGAGCGCGCGGGCTGACGCCCGCGGCTAAACGGGGGGCGGTGTGCCGCGACTTTTTTGGGCGATTTACTCGTCTCGCAGCAGGTCGCGGAGATCGTTGCTGGAGCGGCTGCGGATGCCGTTGTCGGTGAGGATGTCGTCCATCGCGGCAAGCAGCTCTTCGCGCTTGAAGACGATGTGCTCGTGCCGTTCTGATGCGAACTTGATCTCGATGAAGGGGCCGTCGGCGTTTTCCATGACCTTGACCAATCCCGCGAGGTTCTGGATCTTCTGACCGTTGACCTCGCTGACCACGCCGAGCATCGGGCTGTCGTAGCCCTTGGTGATGCGGTGGGGGAACATGGGGGTGGAGACGATAACAAGCTCCTCGTCGTCGGCCTCCTTGTCGTCGGTCGCGCGGACCATCAGCGGGCTCTTGGTGAGCATCAGCGATGATCGGTACACCATCGGCAGCGAGGAGACCACTTCCTGTGTGGCCTGCGAGAAGGTGAGCGGGCCATAGATGTAGTAGCGCGGGTACTCGCCCTGGAGCGAGGGCAGCAGGCTCTTGCTTTCGCGGGAGACGGGGATATCAAGCGTTAGTGATTTGCCTTCGCGGAAGACGGTCACGGGCAGCTTGCCGTCCTTGGCTTCGCGGTCGATGTGGTAGTGGAACGCGACGCGGAGGTCGTCGTTGAGCCGGACCTGGCCGTCGTTCTGGATGTCGTGGCCTGCGATGTGCGTGATGACGTCCCACTCCTTGAGTGGGTTGTCGTCACCCTTGGGCCTTGCGACCATGAGCCCGGTGGTGGTGTCGTTGAGGCCGAGGCGTTCGCGGAGCGCGGGGTTGTCGGTGGTTTGGAGGCCGAGGTCGAGCCGATACTTGCCGTCGTAGGTACCGTCCTCGACGTCGTGGAGGAAGGTGAGGATTTCCTCGACGGGGATGAGGTAACCGATGTTTTCGGCCGACGGGATGCCGGAGCGGACAATGCCCGCGATTTTTCCGCCGATCATCACCGCTCCGCCCGAGTTGCCGGGGTTGAGCGCCGCATCGACCTGGATGACCAGGCCCAGCGCACCCTGGGCGTATGGCCCGATCTCGATGCGTGAGACGATGCCCTCGGTGATGGACAGTTCTTCCCCGCCGGTGGGGTAGCCATAGGCATTGACCTTGTCCTTGATCTTGGGCAGGCCATCGAAGAACTCCAGCGCCCGTCGGCCTTCAAAGAAGGACTCGTCCTCAAGCTCCAGGATCGCCATGTCCATCGCGTAGGAGATGGATTGGATTTTGGCGGGCAGGCGGTTGGCGGACTGGTACGGCTGGACGTACACCTGAGACGCGTAGCGGACGACGTGGGCGTTGGTGATGATGCGGTTGCCCGAGATGACGACGCCCGAGCCCGTGCCCTGCTGTGGCGCGGCCTTGGCCCACGGGCGGAACAGCTCGGGGTTACGGATCGTGGCATGGATCTTGACGATCGACGGGCGGATCGCGTCGGCCTGAGCCGGGGGCGCGGCGGTGGCCGGGATGGCGTCGGCTTCGGCGACGGGGCCTTGCGCGTGTGCCGCGGCGCTTAGCAGCACCACGCCGCACATCAGGAAGAGTGACAATGGGCGGGGGAAGGGCCGACGGGCAATCGCGTGCATACGGGCTTCTCGTGGGTTTGGGCTTGCAAGGTGGAAGCGGTGGATCAAGTGCGGACCCACATCGTAACGAACACGGCCAAGGTTGGGGGAATTATGCACGCGGCACGATCCAGCGTGTGTCGGCGCGCTTGCCGCAGATTCATGCGGAGGGCGCAAAGGTGAGCGTCGCGCCGGTGAGTGTGCGGTACACATGCAGAGCTTCGGCGACGGAGGTGGACGCAAGGCGGTGGTTCTGGACCCACGCATGTGCCGAGGAAGCGAGAGCCGCGCGCCGGCTTGCGGAGGCGACCAGATCGCCCATGGCTGCGCACCAGGCCTCGGCATCGGGGTCCACCAGCACCTTGGCGGTTTGGCCGTCGATAAGGTCGTCCACGTGCGGATCGACCCGCGCGAGGATGGGTACGCCGTGGGCCATGGCTTCGAGCGTCAGCCCGCGCACCCGTCCCGCGGCCTGGGGGTGTACCAGCAATTCGGCGCGCAGCAGCAGCTCGCGGTGACCCAATCGGCGGGGGACGAACGTGGCGTGTGACAGCAGGCCCAGCCGCTGCGCCTCTCGCCAGAGGTGGCGCTGGTCCGCGCCTTGGCCGTCGAAGAACAGGTGGGTTTGGGGGTGCTGGCGTACCATGGCCGCGGCCCCAGCCATGAAGGGTTTGGTCTGGTCGTCCAGCTGGCCGGTCCCCGCGATGGATACCGAGACGGTGTCGATATCTCCGGGCGTGCGGTCGGGCAGGGGCAGGCGGTGGATGCCGGTGTCGAAGCGCGTGACCTCAAAGCCGGGCGGCAGCGCGGCCCGGAGGCCCTGTGCCAGGGGTTCGGACGCTGCGGTGAAGGCCGAGCGGGTGGGGTCGAGTTTGCGTGCGAGGCGTGTGGCCAGCGGCAGGTCCAGCCGGGAGAACGAGGAGTAGACCACCGGCACATCGTTGCGTCGCCCCAGTTCCGCGGCTGCCCGCCAGAGGCGGCCGTCCAGGGCATGGATGATGTTGACGCCCAGGCCATCGAGCACCTCATCGAGCCGGTAGAGGCTGCGTCGGCGGCGCCAGGCGTACCCCGCGTCCTGCCAGTACACGATCTCGCCGAAGACAGAGGCTTCCTGGTTGAGTCGGCCCTCGGGGACGACCTGCGCGACGCGGGTCTGCTCGTCGATCAGGCCGACCACCATGTGTTGAAACAGGGGTAGTTCTTCATCCAGCCAAGCCGTGTTGGCAAGCAGCGCGACATGCATCAGGCGTTAGTTTAGCCGGGAGGCAGGGTTGCCGCCCCCCTGAAGCGGGGACGGGGGTTGGACCCGGCATCGGATACAGCTAATCCCCCGGCTACTTCTGCTGGAAGTGCTTGTTCTGCGCGGGCACGACGTAATCGAGGATGTCGTGGAGCACCTGGGCGGGGGAGGCGAAGGAATCAACCTCCACGATGATGTCCGAGGGGTAGTGGGCCAGCACCGGAGCGGTCTCCCGCTCGTAAACCTCCCAGCGATGGCGGATGACCCTTTCGTCGGCGTCATCGTGGCGGTTTTCCTTGAGCGCTCGGCGGCGGAGGCGGTGGATCATGGCCTCCTGGTCCTTGCAGACCAGATGCACCACAAGGATGACCTCGATGTGCTCATCCATCAGCACCGCCTGACTCAGCGTCCGGGGGATGCCATCGAGCAGGAGAAGGTCCACGTTGGGTTTGTACTGGCCAAGGATCGTGTGGGCGTGGATGGACTGGGCCCACATCTTGACGGTGATCTCGTCGGGAACCAACTCGCCACGCGACGAGTGCTCGTAGAAGATCTGGCCGAGCTCGGAGGAGATGTCGATGTTGCGGAAGACATCGCCGCAGGCACAGTGGTAGAACCCCGGGACCGTCCCGATGACATTGCCTTGGGTTCCCTTGCCCGCGCCCGGTGCGCCAAACAGGAGGATGCTTTTGTATCTTGTGTGCATGGTGGTGGGAAGGGGTGCGTGTGTATGATGTGCGATACTACGTTATTTGGCCAAACGGCGTGCCTTGTCGCACTGTAAAGCGAGCGAAAATCTCCCGCCCCGCGCACATTTTTACCAAGGGGCGTTTGAATCGGTACTGAAGTGGTACTATTATAAAGACATGCTGGGGGCGGGTAGCCGAACAGGACTGTCGCGGGCTCGTTGAAAACCAGAAGCAGGGCTGAGTACCAGCTCGGGAGCGGGTCATGCTGAGCTTGACGCGGAAAACGGATTATGCCTTGGTCGCCTTGGCGATGCTGGGGCAGCGGCGGGCGCTGGGCCTCGGGCCGGTCAGTGCCCGCGTCGTGGCTGAGCAATACAACCTGCCCCAGCCGTTGTTGATGAATGTCCTCAAGGAATTGGGGCAGGCCCGGATTGTGACCTCGACCCGCGGCGCGACAGGGGGGTACGAACTGGCGCACGACCCGGCCCAGGTCAGCGTGTTGGATGTGATCACCGCGATCGAAGGCCCGGTCAGGCTCGCGCAGTGCTGTGATGGCCTGCCGGTGATGGGCCAGGGCTGTGCGGTTGAGGCGGCGTCATGCCCCGCGAAGGGTGCTGTGAAGCACCTGCACCGCCGACTGGTGGGATTGCTCGAGAGCGTGTCCCTCCAGGACCTGCTCGCTGAGTCGGAAGAAAGTGAAACGGGCGGCTGCCAGTGCTGCCCGGCGTTGACCATCGCGGAGTCGATCTCCCGCTTGAAATGAAACCACCACCCCCGCCAACCGCGGGGCACGACAAGACACAGGAGCGCTGCCACCCATGGCCCTCAAGTTCCCCATCTATCTCGATCACAACGCCACCACGCCGATGGACCCGCGCGTCCTCGATGCGATGATCCCTTACTTCACCGAGAAGTTCGGCAACTCCGCTTCGCGGAACCACCAGTTCGGCTGGGAGGCTGAAGAAGCCGTGGACACCGCGCGCCAGCAGGTCGCGGAACTCATCGGCTCGACCGGCAAGGAAATCATCTGGACCTCCGGCTCGACCGAGTCGAACAACCTGGCGATCAAGGGTGCCGCCCACATGTACGCACAGAAGGGCAAGCACATCATCACCGCGCTCCACGAGCACAAAGCGGTGATCGACCCGTGCAAGCGGCTGGTGCGCGAGGGGTTCGAGGTCACCTGGCTTGAGCCGGGCGAGGACGGCATCATCACCGCCGACATGGTCCGCGGCGCGATGCGCGACGACACCATCCTTGTCTCGATCATGTGGGCCAACAACGAGATCGGCACGATCAACGAGATCGCTGCGATCGGCAAGCTCTGCAAAGAGAAAGACGTCATCTTCCACACCGACGCGACGCAGGCGGTGGGCAAGATCCCCGTGGACGTCGAGGCGGCGGGCGTGGACCTGCTCTCGGCAACCGGGCACAAGTTCTATGGCCCCAAAGGGTGCGGGTTCCTGTACGTGCGACGCCGGCGGCCACGCGTCCGGCTTGAGCCGAGCATCGACGGCGGGGGACACGAACGCGGCATGCGCTCCGGGACGCTCAACGTCACCGGGATCGTCGGCGTCGGCAAGGCCTGCGAGATCGCACGCCTCGAAATGGCGGAAGAAACCAAACGACTCACCGCCCTCCGCGATCGGCTCGAAGACGGCATCACCAGCCAACTCGACATGGCGGTGGTCAACGGCGACAAGCACAAGCGCCTGCCGCACACCTCGAACATCAGCTTCCCCTACGTGGAAGGCGAGTCGATGATGATGGCGATCAAGGAGATCGCGGTGTCGTCGGGCAGCGCCTG
>JBGTLW010000207.1:0-10785 GCA_041743835.1 Phycisphaeraceae bacterium
ACTGGGCCGGGAGGTCGTGATCGTGAAGCGGAGCGATGATGTCAAAGGCTTCGAGGTGTTGCCCAAGCGCTGGATCGTGGAGCGCACGTTTGCATGGCTTGGGCGTTATCGTCGGCTGAGCAAGGACTACGAGAGCCTGGTGACCAGCAGCATCGCGATGATCCAGATCGCCATGACCAACCTTATGCTGCATCGCTTACAGCCGGGGTGAACGGCTTTTCGTACACGTTCTGATGAGCAATCTGGTGTCTAGGACGGCGCGCACCCGCTGTACTTCGCCCTTATCGCACTGGCAGGTATCCAGCCAGACGGCCCGGGCTTCGAGCGGGTGCGTATTGCGCCCTGCCGCAGTTCACTGCCTCGCCTCAAAGCGGTGGTGCCGCATCCCAAGGGCGCGATCACCATGTTCACGCACAAATCACAAGTCGCACTGTTAGTCCTCATATGGACCAGCCCACTCGCGCTTGGCGAGATTCAGTTGACACTGGGGTGGACGGATTGTTTGCCAGGCACTGGCCGGGTCAGGCCGATGGGGAGGTGGACAAGCCGATCACCGTGCGGGTGACTGGCGCAGGCCCTGTCACGCTCACCGCCACCGACGCGTGGGGGACGGTGATGGACTGGCGACACGAGTTGGCACTCGATGGTGGAGCCGGTGACCTCCCCTTCACCGCTGCGCACGGGGTCTATCGCATCGAGGCACGGGATGAAAGCGGCAGCGTTGTTGCCCAGACGTATGCAGGCATCACAGGTTGCTGATCATGCTCTGCGCGGCACTACTCCGCATACGGCCGACATATCCACCGCGATCTTGAGCGTTGATTTTTCGCAAACCGGACTCCGGATACTTATCACATCTACATCATTTCTGTGAGTTGCCCATATGGCCATCCCTCTTTGGTGCCGCCGGCCCTCGTCAAAGACAATTCCAAGACCGGGGCCAGCCTCGTCGTCGACAGCAAGCCGGAGCAGCACGTTGAGCTGCTGGATTACATCGTGACATTGCCCTGCAAAATCGCCATCAGCCATTACCGCCACCCTCTGTATGACAACATGCTTGAGGGGTGGACACGCCACGACTTCGATATGCCCAACCACTCGGGGCAGGGGAAGACCAAAGAGCGGAGAACGGAGTGCCTGTGGACAAACTATCGAAGCTGAAGGGAAGGAATCAGCAGGCGGGATGGGATGACAGTGCGTTGAGTCCATACATCCTGCCTGTCAATCAAGTGGACCATCAGTTGGCGGTGTGGGTGAATCCCACGGGTCAAGGGTGGCCCTGGGTGGAGGCGGCGAGGAAGTTGCGGAAACGGTTTGATGTCGGTGAGCCTGCGGCGGTGGCTGTCAATTTCCAGCACTACGACCATGCTGTGAGGCTTGCGGATTGGATGCGGAGGCAGGCGTGGTGGTCCCTTCCTTGTGGTGTTCTGGAAGGTGTCTCGCCCGCGGAGGTGTTTGAGCATCTCGTGAGAGGCTACGCGGAGAGGAAAGTGGGTCCGGTACAGGTCGCTGGAGCGATCAGGAAGATGGCCTTCACCATCGTTGGTTCTATTCAGGGAAGGGCTAATTTTGATGACGACGAGCGAAGCTTGGGCGGTATATTGGGCGGAACGGACTCCGGAGAATCGCAACCGGGTGGCGATGCATTACCTTCCAATGGTGAAGCAAGTGGCGGCGAAGATGGCTAAGGTGAGGGGGATGGGTTGGAGTTTGATGATTTGGTGTCGATGGGTGCTATCGGATTGATGGATGCCATTGAGCGATACGAGCCGGAGGTGGGTGGCAGCTTTGCGGCGTTTGCTTGGCCTCGGGTGCGGGGGGCGGGTTTGATTCACGGTTGCGTCTTTGGCCCCCCGGCGCTCACGGCTGAGGCCCCAGCGGCAGATCACAGGTATCAAGCGTACACTGGTGGGCTGTGTCACCTTACGCCGTTGAACTTGAACCCATTGTCCGGGAGCGTTCATGTTTGCTCACTCATCCAAGTGCGAGGGCCAGCCGTGGGAGCCACTTGAAGACCACCTGCTGGCTGTGGCCTCGAGGGCAGCCGGGTTCTGTGATGCGTTTGGGGCAAGGGAGCTTGGTCGTCTGGCGGGGGGTTGGCACGACCTAGGCAAAAGCTCGCTAGCGTTTCAGCGGTATGTGCTGGGGGCTTATGCCGACGAGGCTGACAGCGATTTTCCGGAGGATGACGCCAACCCGCTTCCAACACGCGTTCCCCGCAAGCGCGTCGATCACTCCACCGCCGGGGCGCAGCACGCGGAGCGGACGTTGCCCGCGCCTTTCAACAATGTTCTCGCCTACGCTATCGCGGCTCACCACGGCCGGCTGCCCGACTGGGATGCCGCGGCAAGCGACGCCACGCTACCCAAGCGATTAGCCAAGCGCATCGAACCCTTGCAAACCCTCGAGGCTGTCCCCCTGTCGCCCGCGGACCCGCCTGCCTTGATCAGCCCTGACTATAAGATCGACCCCGATCGCCAGGCCTTCCAACTCGCCTTGCTGACCCGCATGATCTACTCAGCCCTGGTGGATGCGGATCGCCTGGAGACCGAGCGTTACTATTTCCCCGATCGCGCCGCCCTGCGTCCCGGCAAGCCATCCCCGCCCGCGGAGCTTCTCCGTCAACTCGACCACTTTATTGTGGAGCTGCGTGCCAAACGCCAGGGAGACCTCGCCGCCCCCGTGGATCGCCATCGCGATGCGGTGCTGGCGGATTGCCGCAGCAAAGCCACACTGCCGCCTGGCGTGTTCTCGCTGACCGTGCCCACCGGCGGGGGCAAGACGCTTGCCTCCATGGCATTCGCCCTCACCCACGCCGCCCATCACGGCCACCGCCGCGTCCTTTACGCGCTGCCCTATACCAGCATCATCGAGCAGACAGCCGCCACCTTTAGCCAGGTGTTCACGAATCCAGACGACGTGTTGGAGCACCACAGCAATTTCGACACGGCCGCCCGCTTCGACGATACGCGGCGTCGTAGCTCGTACGAGATGGCGGCTGAGAACTTTGATGCGACGGTGATCGTCACCACCAACGTCCAGCTCTTTGAATCTCTGTTCTCCGCCCACCGCTCGACCTGCCGCAAGCTCCATCGGCTGGCTGGCAGCGTGATCGTGCTCGACGAGGCCCAGTGCATCCCACCGCGATTGCTCCGGCCTACGCTGGCGGTGCTGGAGGAACTGGTCCGCAACTACCGCTGCACGCTAGTGCTGTGTACTGCGACCCAGCCGGCGATCACCGTGCGCGAGGAGTTCCCCATCGGCATGAGCGGGGTCACGGAGATCGTGGATCACCCGCAAACCCTTTACGCCCAGATGAAACGGGTTGCCGTGCAGGACCTTGGGCCATGTGAAGACGATGCCCTGGCCGCCCGGATTGCCGGGCACGACGCGGCGTTGTGCATCGTCAACACCCGCCGACACGCCGCCGAGTTGACGCGTCTGACCCGCGAGGCCGGGGCGGAGGATGTGATCCACCTCAGCGCGGCGATGTGCCCGGCCCACCGCCGCACGCTGGTGCAGGACATCAAGGCTCGGCTCGCGGACAAAGCACCTTGCCGGGTGGTCAGCACCCAGGTGATCGAGGCGGGGGTGGATGTGGATTTCCCCGCGGTGTATCGGGCCATAGCTGGGTTTGATTCGATCGCCCAGGCCGCAGGCCGATGTAACCGCGAGGGCCGCAGTGCGGTGGGGGAGGTGTACGTGTTTGAAACCCACCACAAGCCGGCCATGTCGATGCTCGACAGCGTCTCGGCTGCACGCGCCCTGTTCCCCGACCACCGCGACCCGCTGGCGCTCGACGCCATCGAAGCCTACTTCCGGCGGGTCTACTGGTCCGAGGGGCAAAAGGGGCAACGGCCTTGGGACACCAAAGATGTGATGGGCAGTTTCACCTGTCAGAACCACAATCGAAAGTTCATCTGCGCGTTCAACTTCCGCCAGGCGGAAGAACGCTTCCGCTGGATCGACAGCGTGACGACAACCATCATCGTGCCCTATGGCGATGGACAGCAGCTAATTGACCGTATCCGACTTGCCGACGAGCCCGACTGGACACTGCTGCGACAGGCACAGCAGTTCGGCGTCGCGGTGTACGGCCCGGAGTTCGACAAACTGCTCCAAAACCAGACGATCAGCCCATACTTCGACGGATGCGTCTGGGTACTCAACCGCCCCGAGGCCTACGACCCGGTTCTCGGCCTCCGGGTGGATATCGCGGGCATGGACCCGGATTTTCTGGCGTCCTGCTGACTATCTGCCACGGCGGACAATCCGCACTTGACACCCCGTATTTGTTTGGTTAACGTATGGCACCTCTCCACTCCGGGAGCTTACCGTGCCTGTACGAATCCTGATCTCCGGTGACCTGGCCTGCTTCACGCGCCCTGAGATGAAGGTCGAACGCGTCAGCTACGACGTGATCACCCCCTCTGCCGCCCGGGGCATCCTCGAAGCCATCTACTGGAAGCCGCAGATCCGCTGGGCCATCGATCGCATCCACGTGCTGCGGCCGATCCGGTTCACGAACCTCCGGCGGAACGAGGTGGGGGCCAAAATTGTAGTTGATGGCCCGACCGGTGTGCGAGCATCCATGCGGAACGGCCGCGGAAAGCTAGGGTTGTATATTGACGACATTGATAATGCCGGCAAACTGAAGCACCGCCAGCAGCGGGCCGCGACGCTGCTGCGGGATGTGGCTTACCTCGTCGAGGCCCACTTCGATATCGTGGACGGGGAAGACAACGCGGCCAAGCACCTGGACCAGTTCAACCGCCGCGCCCGCCGGGGCCAGCACTTCCACCAACCCTACCTGGGCTGCCGAGAGTTCCCCGCCGATGTCGAGCTGGTCGAGGAAGGCGCTCCGCAGCCCGAGCCGAGCGTCGAGGACGCGCGTGAGTTTTCCGGGACACGCGACCTGGGCTACATGCTCTACGACATCCGCTACACCCCGGACGAGCACGGCACGGTCATCGACAGCAACCGCCACGAACGGCTGGCCGCCGAACCCTGCTTCTTCCGTGCGACCATGATCGATGGCATGATTGATGTGGCGAAGCTGGTTGATGAACAGGGGGTGTGCCGGTGATCCTTGATGCACTGGTCAAACATTACGACCGCCTAGCCGACGACCCGGAAAGCGGGATCGCACCGCTCGGGTTCAGCCGGCAGAACATCGGGTTCGCGGTGGTCTTGAATCCCGATGGCAGCCTCCACGGCATCGAGCCCCGCGTCGATGAAAGCTCCGGCAAGCCCCGGCCGATCAACCGCGTGGTGCCAGGTCAGAGCAAACCACCGGGCCAGGGCCTCAACCCCTGCCTGCTCTGGGACAACCCGACTTACCTCCTGGGTTATGCACCTAACGATCGCGATCCCGAATGGGCCGCCAAGCGATTTGAGAGCTTCCGCGATCGGCACCTTGCCCTTGCGGACCACATCGACGATGCGGGGTTCGCAGCCGTGTGCAAGTTCCTCGAAGCATGGAGCCCCGCCGCCCTGGCCGATCGCAGCGATACCGATCCGTTGACCCGGCCGGGCTTTGGGGTGTTTCAACTGCGCACAGAAAACCGTTACGTTCATGAGGCCCCCGAGATACAGGCCTACTGGCTTAGGCAAGTCGCGGCCGGTTCGAGCGGTGAAGGCGCATCGGCTATGTGCCTTGTCACCGGGGAGTCCGGGCCGATCGCCCGGCTGCACGAACCCAAGATCAAACGCGTCGCGGGGGCTCAGAGCATGGGGGCCACGCTGGTCTCCTTCAACGAGACGGCTTACGACTCCTTCGGCAAGTCTCAGGGCGACAACGCCCCGGTCTCGCAGCGAGCCGCTTTCGCCTACACCACCGCCCTCAACGCATTGCTTGATGATGACAAACACCGCGTCCAACTTGGCGACACGACCTGCGTGTTCTGGGCCGACGCGCCGGGCAGTGAGGCCCCCGACGCGGTGGCCGAGGCGATGGGTGTGTACCCGGGCTTCGCCATCCCCGAGGCCGACGGCGAGCCGACCCGCTCCGCCCTGTCCGATTTCCTCGCCCGCTTCCGCCAAGGCAAAGCCGGGGCCGACACCCAGGCACTGGCACAACCCGACGCCAACTTCTACATCCTCGGCCTAGCCCCCAACGCCGCCCGCATCAGTGTCCGATTCTGGCACCAGTGCCGCATCACCGAGCTGGCCGATCGGCTCCAGAGTCACGGCGAGGCACTGGACATCATCCCCGACCGCCCCGACCAACGCCCGCCGACCGTCTGGCAACTGCTCCGTGAAACAGCCCGCGAATCCAAGGACATCCCGCCGCTGCTGGGCGGGGCGTACGCCCGAGCTGTTCTGCTCGATCTCGACTACCCCGCCGCGATGATCACCGCCGTGTTGCGCCGCATCGTCGCTGACCGAACCATGAACCATTGCCGCGCCGCCATACTCAAGGCCTGGCTTATCCGCAATCACAAACAGGAGATCACCGTGGCGCTCGACACCCATCGCACCGACCCCGCGTATCTGCTCGGCCGACTGTTCGCCGCCTACGAAAAAGTGCAGCGTGACGCCCTGGGCGACAAGCTCAACCGCACCATCCGCGACAGCTATCTCGCCTCAGCCTCCGCCACGCCGGCGGGCATCTTCCCCCGGCTCTACCGCCTCAGCCAGCACCACATGAGCAACCTCCGCCGCGACAAACCGGGCCTCGCGGTCGTGCGCGAGCGGTTGATCGGCGAGATCTGCGACAAGCTCGACACCTTCCCCCATCGTCTTAGCCTGCCTGAGCAAGGGCTCTTCGCCATCGGCTATTACCACCAGACCCAGCACTTTTACAAGAAACCCGCCGACGAATCTTCCGAGGCCCAACCGGAGACCCTGACCCATGCCTGAATCCCTCACCCACCGTTACGACTTCGTCTACCTCTTCGACATCACCGATGGCAACCCCAACGGCGACCCCGACGCGGGGAACCTCCCGCGCGTGGACCCCGAGACCGGGCAGGGGCTAGTGACCGATGTCTGCCTCAAGCGAAAGGTCCGCAACTATGTCGGGCTTTCCAAGGGAGAGCAGCCGCCCTATGAGATCTACGTCAAGGAGAAGGCGGTGCTCAACCAGCAGCACGAACGCGCTTACGAGGCGGCCGGGGTGGACCCCAAGAAACGCAAGAAAGGCAAGGACAAGGCTCAGGAGGATAAAACCCTGACCGAATGGATGTGCGGCAATTTCTTCGACATCCGAGCCTTCGGCGCGGTGATGACCACCGAGGTCAACTGCGGCCAGGTCCGTGGCGCGATCCAGTTTGGTATCGCACGCAGCCTTGATCCGATCTTCTCCGCCGAGCATTCGGTCACCCGCTGCGCCGTCACCACCGAGCGTGAAGCCGAGAAACAACAAGGCGACAACCGCACCATGGGCCGCAAGTTCACCGTCCCCTACGCCCTCTACCGTGTTCACGGCTACATCAACGCCAACCTCGCCCAACAGACCGGCTTCACCGAGGACGACCTGGCCCTGTTCAAAACCGCGCTTGACCAGATGTTCGAGCACGACAAGTCCGCCGCCCGCGCCAACATGGCCCCGCGTGGATGCATCGCTTTCAAGCACGACAACCCGCTGGGCAACGCCCGAGCCGACCAGCTTTTCCGTCGCGTCAAGATCGAGCGCGCCAACGGCACCCCGGAAGCGAGCGACACACCCCCGCGCTCATTCGAAGACTACATCGTCACGGTGAATGAAACGGACCTGCCGGAAGGGGTGACAATCGAGCAGTGGGTCGAAGCATAAAAGCGGGGGTGCCCCCTAGAAACGGAGGCACCCCTTCCCCAAGAATTAAGAACAGAACGCAACAACATGTTTCAATCCACGCCTGAAGCATCAGGCGACAATGTGGCTAACGAGACCGCCAGATAGGCGGCGCATCTTGGATCTTGCCAAGAGTTATCAGTTGGCTGAGCCGAGTGACAACCAAGTCATCGCTGACAGGAGCAATGTGCTGCAGGGCAACAATCCGACAGAGCGTGCGAATCGCGCGAGGGTTCACCTCCAATGCGGCTTTGGGAATCGAAAGTGCCCAGAACGCGTCCGAAATGGCAGAATCGAGATCTTTCATTTCATGTTATTGTATCTGTCTTAATCTTGTGGTTAAAACAAGTAGCAATCAGTATATCAGAGTGCCTACCCCCAGTCAAGTCCCATGTCGGCATCATTTCTCGAATCCGATCTCCTGCCCATCAGTGCCCTCCAGCACCTGATCTACTGTCCCCGGCAGTGCGCCCTGATCCACAATGAGCGGCTCTGGGCCGAGAACCGGCTCACCGTTGAAGGCAAGCAGCTCCATGACAAGGCCCACGACACCGCCCGGCCCGAGTCACGCCCCGGCGTCCGCATCACCCGCGGCCTGCCGCTGCGCTGCTTTAGCCTGGGCATCGCCGGCGTCGCCGATGTGGTCGAGTTCCCCCTTCACCCCCAAGCCGGGCCTGAGCCAGGCGAAGGCCCGGATCTCCCCCTCGCCGCGCCCCCGGTCCCTATCGAATACAAACGCGGCCGCCCCAAGGCCCACGACGCCGACAAGGTCCAGCTCTGCGCCCAGGCCCTGTGCCTCGAAGAGATGCTCAACCTGCCCCCGGGTCGGATCGCCAACGGCTGCCTGTTCTACGGCAAGACCCGTCGTCGGCTTGACGTCCCGCTCGACCACGCCCTCCGCGCCCGCACCATCGACACCATCAAGGAGCTTCACCGCCTCATCGCCTCGGGGGCCACGCCGGCAGCCGACTATGACGCGAAGAAATGCGATCGTTGCTCGCTGATCGGGCTCTGCATGCCCAGGCAACTCCGCCCCCGCCGCACCGCCGCCCGGGTCTTCAATCAATGCCTTCAAGAGGCGCTGGCCAGCCAATGAAACGCCACCTCAACACCCTCTTCGTCCAGACCCAGGGCGCGTACCTCAAGAAGGACGGTCAGGCGATCGTGATCCGGATCGACGGCAAGACCGCCCTCCGCGTCCCGCTCCACCAGCTAGACGGGGTGGTGATGTTCGGCCGTGTGGCGGCCAGCCCGTTCCTGCTGGGGGCCTGCGCTGAGGCGGGGGTGAGTGTCAGCATGTTCACCGAGCGGGGGCGCTTCCTCGCCGCGGTCAACGGCTTTACACCCGGCAACGTCCTGCTCCGCCGAGAGCAGTACCGCCAGGCCGATGACCAGAATGCTTCGCTCGAAATCGCACGCCCAATCGTCGCCGCTAAGATCGCCAACCTGCGGACCGTCCTGCTCCGAGCCGCCCGTGAGCAGAAAGACCCCGCCGCCGCATCACGCGCCACAGCCCAGGCCCAGCGCATGACCGACGATGCACACCGAGCGATGAACGCTAAGGATCTCGGTGTGCTTCGGGGCATCGAGGGCGATAGTTCGTTCAGCTACTTCCAGGCCTACGATGCCCTGCTCACCACTCAACACGATGCATTCGCCTTCCGAGGTCGAAGCCGCCGCCCCCCGCTGGACCCGATCAACGCGCTGCTCTCATTCTTGTACACACTGTTGGCACACGACTACCGCTCCGCGTGCGAGGCGGCGGGGCTGGACGCGGCCGTTGGCTTCTTGCATCGGGACCGCCCCGGCAGGCCTTCCCTCGCACTGGACCTCATGGAAGCCCTCCGGCCAATCCTCGCCGACCGTCTCGCTGCGTCTCTCATCAACCGTCAGCAGGTCAAGCCCGCCGGGTTTAAGACCCTCGAAACCGGAGCCGTGGTCATGGACGACGCGACCCGCAAGGCCGTCATCGTCGCTTATCAGAAACGCAAGCAGGAAGAGTTGATCCACCCGTTCCTCAACGAGAAGTTGGAACTGGGCCTGGTGCCACATATCCAGGCCCGCCTGCTCGCCCGCACGCTCCGCGGCGACCACGACCTCTACCCCGAATTCATCTGGAAATAGCACAGGCCCAAACCCATGATGGTGCTCATCACCTACGACGTGGCCACCGCCTGCCCAGGTGGACCCAAGCGCCTCCGCCGCATTGCCAAGGCTTGCCTCGACTACGGGCAGCGCGTCCAGAACTCCGTCTTCGAGTGTCAGGTTGATCCCGCCCAGTTCGCCACACTCAAACACCGTATCGAAGAGATCATGGACCCCAAGCAGGACAGCGTGCGGTATTATTTCCTCGGTAAGCACTGGCAACGCCGTGTCGAACACGTCGGTGCCAAGCCGGCGATCGACCTCGATGGCCCGCTTGTGATCTGACTTTTATTCCCTCGCATCTAGGCTGGATCACCCCGCCGCGGACCCCAAGCGCGCATGAAATCCCCGGTCGGTCCGCGACAACAATAAAAGGCTCTTTGACAATCAAATAGATTCGCAGGCTCGCTCGGTCCCGCCCGCCAAACCCAAGAGCGAGCCCGGTTCGCGGAAGCCCCTCGATTGCCCCCTGCTATAAAGTAAGTTATAGCTATAACGTCGCCCGCCACACGCGGGCGTGGATTGAAACGCGGAGCAATCAGCAGCAGAGCAAGCGGCGGAACGTCGCCCGCCACACGCGGGCGTGGATTGAAACCTGGTCCAGCAAGGGTAACCCGCTTGGCTTGCGAGTCGCCCGCCACACGCGGGCGTGGATTGAAACAAAATGCCGTAATCAGACAGCATGACGCGTGCAGCGTCGCCCGCCACACGCGGGCGTGGATTGAAACTGGAGTATAGCTATGACCATCGACGAGTGTAAGGCCGTCGCCCGCCACACGCGGGCGTGGATTGAAACGCTGGCGGTCGCGTCCGCGGTCGTCCGCAGCGCGTCGCCCGCCACACGCGGGCGTGGATTGAAACTCCTG
>JBGTLW010000208.1:0-4522 GCA_041743835.1 Phycisphaeraceae bacterium
CGGCGAAGCGAGCAGCGGAAGAAGCTGCTGGAAGACATCACCGTCGGCGATATCGTCAAGGGCAAGGTGAAGAACATCGCCGACTTCGGCGCGTTCGTGGACCTGGGCGGTATCGACGGCCTGCTGCACATCACCGACATGTCCTGGGGCCGGGTCAATCACCCGTCCGACATGGTGAAGATCGAAGAGGAGATCGAGGTCAAGATCCTCAACATCGACTTCGAGAAGGAAAAGATCGCCCTGGGCCTGAAGCAGAAGGACGCTTCGCCTTGGGACGACATCGAGGGCCGTTACCCGATCAACACCCGCATCAAGGGCGCGGTGACCAACATCATGTCCTACGGCGCATTCGTGAAGCTGGAGGAAGGCGTCGAGGGCCTGGTCCACATCTCCGAGATGTCATGGACCAAGCGGATCAACCACCCGTCCGAGGTGGTTTCCATCGGCGAAGAGGTCGAGGTCGTGGTGCTCGACATCAACAAGGATAAGCAGGAGATCAGCCTCGGCATGAAGCAGACCGAGGTGAACCCCTGGGAACTCGTGGCCGAGAAATACCCCCCCGGCACGGTCGTCAAGGGCAAGGCCCGCAACCTCGCGAGCTACGGCGCGTTCGTCGAGATCGAGCCTGGCATCGATGGCCTGCTGCACGTCAGCGACCTGTCGTGGACCAAGAAGATCAGCCACCCCAACGAGATGCTCAAGAAGGGCGACGAGATCGAGTGCGTCGTCCTCGAAGTCGATCAGCAGAAGCAGCGCGTGGCGCTGGGCCTCAAGCAGATGGAAGAGGACCCGTGGCACGAGGCGATCCCCTCGGCTTATCAGCCGGGCATGATCGTCCACGGCAAGGTGACCAAGATCACCAACTTCGGTGTGTTCGTCGAGTTGGAAGACGACCTCGAAGGCCTGCTGCACATCTCCGAGCTGGCCGATCACAAGGTCGAGAACCCGCAGGACGTGGTCAAGCAGGACCAGGACATCGAGGTCAAGATCCTACGCGTGGATATCGACGATCGGAAGATCGGCCTGTCGCTCAAGCGGGCGATGTGGACCGCCGATCAGGATGCCGCCGCGACCAGGACCGAAACCAAGGCCGGCGCAACCGGTGGCGGACTCGGCGGCCTGGGCGATGGCGGTGCGCTGGGCACCGACAAGATCACCTTCGGCCAAGGCGGCGCGAAGGTCGGCGAGTAACCGCAAGCCCCGAGCACTAAGAATCCATGAAGGCCCACGGACCCCTGTCCGTGGGCTTTTTTGCGCCCGGCCGCATCTCTTGAAGCCCGACACGCCCACCGTCCGATACCCTTGATGTGCCACAAGCCAAAGCCCAGGACCATGCCAGCAGAGTCGCCCTCCCGGGCGGCCCCGTGACGTTACCCGGCAAACGGGAACCGCTGACCCCGCAGCAGCGGCTCGATGCGCTGCAACGCGTGCAGGACCAGGCCGAGCAACGCATCGCCTTGGGCAAGCAACTGTTCAAGGCAGCAGAGGCCCGGATGCGGGCCGATGGGGATGTGCTCAAGCAGGTCCGCCGCGAGCAGGAAGCGCTCCGTGAGCAGTTGCACCGCGAGTTTGCCGAGTCGCTGCACAGCTATGACCAGTGGGTCGGCAAGCTGGATGAGAACTTCACCAACGCCCTGCGTGGTCTGGAGCGCCGGATCGATGCCGTGGTTGCGGAGTTGGATACCGGCCGGCAACGCATCGATCACATGCTTCGCAGGGCCGAGTCCCTGCTGGCGGCCGCTGAACAGAAGATGAGTAACCCATGATGACGTTGAATCAACTGCTCGAAGATTTCATCCCGATGGGCGCGCCCGCCGACGCGCAGGTCAACGCCAAGGCGCTGCGCTGCATGGCTGAGGGCATCCACTACGACACGACGCCGGGCGAGCTAAGCGCGGAGTTCCGCTTCATCATGCGCGTCGAGCGGGTGGACAAGCCCAAGCCGGTGTATCGCTGGCAACGGTCGCTGCCGGGCGTACGCGTTATACACGGCCCACGCCCAAGACCCAAGCGGCCGAAGCTGCTCGCGGCTTTAGCGTGATCCCCACCGCTCGCACATCACCCCACCGCGGTCTGTGGCCGAACGATCGCGCGGGTGAGTTGTCGTAGCGCTTGTCGGATGCGGTGCTCGTTCTCGACCAGAGCCATGCGGACGTAGCCCTCGCCGCCCGGCCCGAAAGCCGCGCCCGGTGTGAGCGCGACCTCCGCCTGATCGACCATCGCCAGGCAGAACTCGTTGGTGGACCCGCCAAACGGTTCGAGGTGCTCGGGGTTGACCTTCGCCCAGACGAACATCGTGCCCCGCGGCGAATCAACCTCCCACCCGAGTTTGCGCAGGCCCGACACCAGCACATCCCGCCTGGCCTGGTACTTGGCGTTCTGTTGCTCGATGTGCTTGTCGCCTTCACGCATGGCGATGATCGCGGCGATCTGCACCGCCTGGAAGATGCCATAGTCGTAGTAGCCTTTGACCTTGGATAGGGCCGAGATCATCTCGCGGTTGCCGCAGCAGAACCCGATGCGCCAGCCCGCCATGTTGTAGGGCTTGGAGAGTGTCGTGAATTCGACGCCGAACTCTTTGGACCGCGCGGTCTGGAGGATGCTCGGGGCCTTGTAGCCATCGAAAAGCGTTTCGCCATAGGCAAAATCGTTGACGACCATGACCTGGTGGCGGTCCGCCAGCGCGATGGCCTTCTCGAAGAACCCGGGGTTCACGGTCATGCCCGTGGGATTGTGCGGGTAGCAGAACACGATCATCTTGGGCTTAGGTGTGAGCTCGCGCAAGACGGTGTCCACACGCTCAAGGAACGCCTCGTCATTGCCCAGCGGCACGGAGATCGTGGACCCACCCGCCAGCGCCACGGCCGCAGTGTGGATCTGGAACGCGGGGTCCGCCACCACCACCACATCGCCCGGCCCAAGCAACCCGAGGCACAGGTGGCTAAACCCTTCCTTCGAGCCGATCGTCGCGATGACCTCGGCATCGGGGTCCAGCTCGACGCCCCACTTCCGCTCGTACTTCAGCGCCATGTCGCGGCGGAGGTTGTAGATGCCCGCCGAGGCGGAGTACCTGCTGTTGCGGGGGTCCAGCACCGCCTCACGCACCTTCTCCACCACCACGTCCGGCGGCGGGTCGGAGGGGTTGCCCATGTTCATATCGATCACGTCGGCCCCGGCCTTGCGACGCTCGTAGATCAGCGTCTTGAGGCGACCCAGCACGTAGGGCGGCAGGCGTTCGATGCGGTTGGCGACTTGGATTTTCATGGTGGGTCCGGGTGGAGGCCCTGCGGGGCTTGCCTGACGGCATAGGTTCAACACTTACGGCAAGGTCAGCCGTTTCCGCTGGCTTTCCCAGGCGGGCTTGAGCGTGGGGTCCAAGACGATGACCTCGGCCTCGGCAAGCAGCTCGCGTGCCAGTTGCTCCATGAGGAGCCGCTGGTTGCGCAACCGCACCGAGTCCGACAGAGCCTGCTTCACATCGGCAAACTCGACCGCTTGAGAGTCGATTTTATCCTCCAACGCCAGGACCGCGAATCGGTCCGACAAAGCGATCACCGGGCTGGGCTGGTCGGGGGTCAGTTTCGGCAGCGCGTTACGCAAGGCCTGGGGGTACTGCGGGTCGGCTGGGCTGATGGGTGAAAGCAGGCCGCCCTGGGCCGCGCTGGCGTCGATCGAATGCATGGCCGCGAGGTCCACGAAGGCTTCGCCTTGGATCGCCCGCTCCCGCAACCGTGCAGCATCCTGGGCCGACTGGGTTACGATCAGCCGGACGCGGTACTTCGGGCCGTAACGCAGCAGGTACGCTTGTTTGACCGCGGCCTCGGTCACCTCGACCTGGTCCTCGATCAGCATCCGCAGCCCCGCGTTTCGCCGAAGCAGCGACTCGAACCGCACCGGCCCAAGCCCACGGACACTGCGCAGTTCCTCCAGCAGGCGGGCGGCGGTGTCGGGGTCATCGGATTGCGTCTTGAGGATGATGGTCTTCTCGTCAGCCAGAGCCTGCGCATCCACGACAAACCCGCGCTGGGTTAGCCGGGCGGCGATACGCTGGTCCAGGATCAGGTCGGCCAGGGCCTCCCCCCCCGCCGCCTCGTACAGTGTGGGCAACAGATCGTCGGAAGTCACCGCCTGAGCGTTGACATAGGCGACCGGGCGGGCGGCGCGTGGTGCCGTCTCTCGACCGTTGCCGGGCGATTGTGCCGATACACTGGTCGTCGGCGTGTTTTTTTTAGCCGACTGGCAACCTGCAAGGCATGCCAGGACAATAAGCGGTAGAGCGGCAAGTCGGATCATCTGCTTCACGCTAAGAAGCTGGTCGATTCTGGTCAACCATCCACCCGACCCCCGCCATGGCCCGGAGCCCCGAATGACCGACACACAGACGCCCTCGCAAACCCCACCCCCCCTGCCCGACACCGCCAACGCCTCAGCCACCCCGGACGCCTCAGGGGCCGGAGCGGCGGCTGGGGCTGGGGGCAAGCTGGTGCTGTGCCCATACTGCGGTGCCAACCAGCGCGGGGGC
>JBGTLW010000209.1:0-3903 GCA_041743835.1 Phycisphaeraceae bacterium
GCGCGCGGCCTCGGCCGTACTGGCCTCCACCTGCTCCAGCGCAGCAGACGTCTCCTGCGCACCGCTGGTATCTGCGGTGACCTTAATAAGCTGCTCGATGGGGCGTGGGTCGGCCATGGTTCAAACTCCAATCAAAGGGCCCGTGAAGGCGTTCTAAGCCCCGGCCGGGAGAGACGACTAAGCGACCGGCCGGGGGTGTAGAACGTCGGCACAGCCGATCAGGCGTACTCTGCGAAGAGCAGGCCGCGACGGGCGGCGCTGCTGCCGGCTTCGCGTGGCCGGCTGGCGATCGCGATCGCCGAGAGGAACGTGCCCGCTGTGCCGTTTCCGGCCGTCGCCTGAAGCTGCAAATAGCGAGCACGCGACTTGCTCAGGTCCAGGCCGAAGACGAAGACCTTGTCATCGTCAAGCGCGCCGGGTTTCGTGGTGGAGTCCTTCACAAGCACCGGCGATCCGCCGAGCGTGGTGGCGTCCGATATCGTGTCAGACTCCATGACGCGGAGCGTGGCCAGCGCCACGTCCGTCGCGCCGATCATGCCGATGAACTCGACATAGTCGGCCCCGTCGAAGTCGTTCTTGTCCAGGACCAGCGACGCGAACGCCGCATCATCTTTGATCGCCGCTGGCGGGATCACCGCGAAGACCTTGGTTTCTTGAAGTGGGGTTGCCATTGTCATTTACTCCATTGGGAGGGTGGGTTTGGTTTCAGTCAAAGCCGAGCCGGGCTTGCGCCCGGCCCGGTTGTGTACGGCCCTAACCGAGGGCACGATCGGATTACGACGCCGCAGTGATGAGGCCGACCACCGCACCGGCGGTCTCGGCGCCCCCGAGGCTGTGGTTGCTGATGTCGTGCCGCTGCGTGCCGAGCACCGCGATCTGCCGTTCGATGAACTTCACGTCTCGGCTCTCTTCGATGGTCATCTGCTCACGCACGCCGTGCGTGGATGATTGGCGAAGGTCGCCAAACAGGGCACAGACCTGGCTGTTGCCCTCGCTGGTGGGCAACCCGAAGTGGCAGAGTTCCACAGGGTAGCCCAGGAACATCGGCCGACGCCGGCCCTCGATCTCGGCAGCGGTCACACCGCCGCCGTCGAGCAGGATGTCAAGCATGACCGTCGCCCAGAAGGGCAGCGACACGTACCACTTGGCGTTTGCGTGGGCGTAGCCCGGCAGTGTGCCGATCACCTTCTGGAAGTCATCGCGGACCAGCTCGGACCAGGCGTTGCCCGAGCCGAGCACAAGCCCGCCGCCGTCATCGACGCCATTGAGGCGCTTGAGCTTGGCAGTGATGCCCTCGATGTCCAGGCTGGCGGGCGTGCCATCGCCGCCAAAGCCGTAGGTATCCATCGCCTGGCTGAACGCCTGGACGATCTCCATCAGCACCAGCTCACCGATCACGCCCGATGAGTCGGCGTCCAACGTCTTCGGGTAGAGGCACAGCACGTTCCAGTCGTCGGCGTTGAGGTTGATCGTCTCGAAGCCGAGTTCGCTGGCCGTCGCCGCCTGGTTCTTGCCTGTCTTGAAGACGGTCAAGCCCTGCGTGCGGCGCTGGAAGGTGAGCTTGTCGCTCTGTAGCGGCATGGTGAAGCAGTTGCGGCCGAACACGCCCGCCTCGTTCACCAGCCGCTGGATGCGGCGGCTGTACTCGATGGGCACAACCGAGTCGCCCAGGTCCGACGTGCCGCCAAGGGCACGCTCGTACACCGACTTCATTTCGCCCTTGAGCGCGGTAAGGGCGTTGGTGTCGCGGCCGACCGTGGCCATGACGTGCAGGCCGAAGCACCGCGCATCATCCTCGGTCTCGAACAATCCGCGGTATCGCCCGCGATCGTCGTAGCTGATCGCGCGCACGGCCTTGAGCTTGTTTTCGATCGTCGCGGGCATACCGCGCATCTGCTCTTCGAGCTGCGCCACTGCCGACTTGATCTGGCTGGCCTCGGCGAGTGCGGTTTTCACCTCGCCAAGCAGTGATTTAACTTCGGGGTCCATAGTGTGTTTTCCTATCTGCGGGCCGGCCGGTTCCGGGGTGGCTTACGCCTTGCCCAGCACCGAACGCAGCTCCGACTTGAGTTCATGGTCATTGCCCGTTGACGCCGCGCGGGGGTCGGGCTGGCCCTCGCCGGGGATGTCATCGCCGAAGTAACCCAGCGCCGTAGAACCATCGCGGCCGTTGCCCGCCTCGGCATCATCCTTTGGGGCGTGCAACCGATAGCCGTCGTGGTCCGACGCTGGGGTGAACTGATCGTCATCGCTTCCAAACATCCGCTCGAAGCGCTCGATGCTCTCGCAAACGCGCTTCAATAGTGGTTCATTGATCCCCGCCCCCGGAAGCTGCATACCGGGCATGTAGGACGCGGCGCGCAGCCGCGCCTGTGGGTTGGCCGGGATCAGCACGGCCGACACTTCGAGCAGGTCCACGGCAGTAAAGACACGCACGCGCCGCTTGACGCCCTCCACATCGAGCTCGCGCATCTCCCATGCCCGCGTGAGGAACGCAACCGACACGCTCGTGAGGCAGCCGTCAAGATAATCAAGCCAGACCTCTTCACCGAGGCCGCGCGGCTTGAACCATGCTTTGCCGATCAGGCCCGTGCTCTCGACGTTCATCGAGAGCCACTTGCCAACCGTGGGCGACTTGCCGCCGGTGAACTCGTACCAGTGCCCGGCCGGGAATGCCGGGTTGGCCATGAACGCATCGAGCGAGTTTCGGAACGCTCCGGGATCCACGATTTCGGAATACCTGTCGATCGTGCCCGTCGAACACACGAAGTCGATCGTGCGGTTCGCCTGGTCGATCGACTTGGCCTGGCTGAACATCCGGCAATGGCCGAGCATCCCGACGCGCGGATCGACGTGGCGCTGTGAGGGGTCCAGCAGCATCGCGTCAAGGTTCGTGGTGTCGGGTCGGGTCAGTCCGTTGGGTTGCTGGGGCATGGTTCGGCATCCTTGCCTTGGGTGGTGGTGTTCAGGTTGCGGCGCTGCAGCGATTCCCATGTGAGGAAGCCGCGCGACAGGTAGCGGTCCATCACCGCCTTGATCGTGTCGTTTTCGTAGCGTGCCAAAGTAGTACACCCGCAAGATATCGAGTGCTCGGCGGGGAGTCGGGAGTCGCGCGGATGCGCGCAGCTCACGCCCGTGCCGCTGATCGTAAAGTCTTCGCTGTTGGGGATCGGGTTGGCCGTGGTGTCGTGCTCGGTCGATGCGTGGCTGGGTCGGCCGGTTTCCTTCCGGCTGTGCAGCCAGCTCTTTAAGGGCACGCCCGCCTGCTCGCGGCCGACGTGGCGCGATTCCTCCACCGCCGCGCCGATCTCGGTGCGTGCGATGACCTGCGCCCGCTTGCCCGCGAAGTTAAACTCGCTGCGGATCACGTCCGCGATCTCATTCACCGACTTGCCCTGGTCCACCGACTCGGCGATCTTCCCAGCCAGTCGGCGGTGCAGCGTGTTGTCCACGTCGCGCAGCTTGTTTTCGCGCCCACGGATCAGCGCATCGAGCCGAGGGTCGCGGATGTTGAACTGGTCGGGCTTGTCGCTGCCCCTTGCGTCCGCCGCCTCACGCATCGACTGCTCGCCGCCGAGTTGGTGAGCGGCCCGGACCAGTGGGCGGAAAGTGGCCAGCAGCTTATCGCCCGCCGGGCCAAGGTCGAAGAGCAGCTCGCCGATCAGGTCGCGTTTCTTGTCGGGATAGAACTTCACCCGGCCACGCGCCTGCGCGTCCGAGCCGGGCGGGGCGATCTGGCTTGCAACACGATCGAGATTCGCCAGGACTTCCGAACGCAGCTCGAAGAAATGCTTCTCCACGCGCGAGCGTGCAGCCTTCTCAAGCCCGGCCCAACTCTTGCGCCACAAGGCCCACAGCTTCGCCCGTGTGGCCTCGGTGGCGCGGACCGCATCAGCCCCGGCC
>JBGTLW010000210.1:0-10602 GCA_041743835.1 Phycisphaeraceae bacterium
CGCATCCCCGACGCGGTCGCCACCAGCACCGTGATCGACGCGGGCGGCGGTGACAGCGCGGCAAGCAAGCGGGCTGCGGATGACGCGCCCCTCGCCCCGCCGCTGCCGCTGGATGCACGGCACTATGTGGATGCCTTCACCACCAACGCCACAGACACCACACAGACCATCAAGCAACTCTTCACACCACTCGGCGATGCCGCGTGGGATGAAAAGCCCAACAACATGGGCATCAAGGGCGTGTATGAGCTGGTGGACCCGCTGCGTGGCGATCAGATGCTGCGGCTGAGCTTCAGCGAGTTCTCGCCCGTGGTCCTGGACCTGTGGCAAGGCACGCATGGCATCCGGCTGGAATGGCGCAACCACCGCTGGAGTGGCTACCTCTTGACGCGGCCCGACACCGACACGCAGGAGCCGCAGACCCTCCAGCTAGCCGTGACCGACACCTTCCGCGCCGCGATGCTGGGCACCATGCCGTTCGACCTTTCTGTGCGTGACGGCCGGGCCACGTTATCCCGTGCGGGCATCGAGCTTGTCTCGGTCGCGTCGGATCACTTCACCGCGAAGTCATCATCCCTGTTGGTGCGTGGCTCGACTTCCTTCTTCATGGCTGATCGCCGCCGGTATGTCGAGCTTCCGCGCGACCTCGCGCTTGCGGCCGAGCCACTGCCCGACGAGAAGTTCAAGGCCCTCGCAGATCAGGGTGTTCAAGTCGCACAGCGCGACGCGGTGACGGTGGTGTCCGCCGAACCGGGCAAGGAGCGTGAAGCGGCTACGCTTGCTCTTCCCGCGGCCGATGCGTTTGATGTGCGTCTTCGGCTGTCGGGCGCTGCGGATGGCACACACCTGCGCTTGCAGGGTGATGCCGACGCGGACTTAGGTGCGCATATCTATATCTTCGGGCACAGCGAGGCACGCTTCATCAGTTACGGCAAAGATGGCCGCACCCGTGACTCGGCCCGCAGCCAGTCGCAAGTCGTGGGTGACGCGGTCTGGCTGCGACTGGTGGGCGGGCTCGATGGTGTGTCGGTGATGGCTGGACACGATGGCGAGCAATGGTTCTCGCTGGGTCACGCGACGTATCAGGAGAAGCAGCCGACCGCCAAACGCCTGGTGCTGGTGGTGCCCGCCAGCGAGGAGGCGGTTGAGTTCCATGTACAGAATGGGCCGTGGGTCCGCTACACCGCGCTCGAGCAGTTGCGGCAGCAGCTCAAGGCGCCGACCCTTGCCGAATCACCCCCGGATGGCCGCGGGATGGCTGCGGCAGAGCTCATCGCGCAGGCGATCGGCGCGGGGGTCGATGCGCCAGTCATCCTTCAGGCGGTGGAGGAACTGTCGTGGCGGCAGCCGGCCGAGTCCGGCCGCATCTCCAACAACCTGCTGCACGACCTGCTGGCCAACACGATGCTGCGTGAGCTGACCAAGGGGCACATCGAAGAGGCGAGCGACCTTGCAGAGAGCGCCCGCCGACTACAGGCCCGACATCTTGCTGGCGATCTGAAGAACGAGCGCTCGGGCAGGCAGTCGCTTGACCGCCTGCTGTGGCACGGTCTTGCTCATCATGGCGAGTGGGAGGCTCTTGAATCGGCGGTGCTCGTGCACCACGCCTTGGCGGTGCGTGCGGACGGCCAACCCGCACAGAAGGACGCCGGGGAGCGGGTCATCCAAATCGCGCGTCTGATGCTCGACACCGCGCGCTCGCGTCGGGGCCTCGCCGCCTTGCCGCTGGCGGGCCAGCACGCCCCCTCGATCGAGCACCCGCTCTCGACCCGCGGCGACCGCGAGACCGAGTCGGTCATGGCCGAGTTCCAGGCCGCCGTGGATGCTCAGCAGGCCGAGCAGGCCTGCCGACTGCTCACCAGCGGTACGCTTGGCGATTCGCTGGTGTCGGTGGGTAGCGACCCGGACCTGATGCGTTCGACCTCGTTCATCATCCGTCAGGCGATGCGGACCACGCCTCAGATCAAGGAGGTGCTGCGGGCGCAGTATCTGGAGCTCGGCGAGGTGCGCGTGAGCCGGGCCATCTCATCGCAGGCGATCGAGGCGCTCGAGTCCTTGTCGTTGCAGTTCCACGACACCGCCCCGGGCACGCGAGCAACGCTGTACCTTGCGGACCGTGACCTGACGCTTGGCCGGTTCTTCGCCGCCGCCAGCCGATACGACGCGCTTGCGAATCTCGGAGAAGGCATCGACGCGCGCGAGATCAACGCCAAGCGCCGCCTGGCGTGGGCGATGCTCGGCGAGTCGCGCGGCTCTGCGGTGAGCGGCGGGTCGTTCCACCTCGGCGACACCGTGTTCCGTGGCCGGGATTTCGAGGACATGATCGCCTCGCTGATCGAGCAGAACAGCCAGAACATCCGCCCCGCCGCCGCCGGCACACGCGCCGCGGACTTCAAGCCCGGGGCGTTGGCGGAGCGCGTCCTGCTCTCGCTTAACGCGGTGAAGGAGGATGGGCGGCTGGTGTCCGATGGCCGCCGCGCCGTCGCCATCAGCCCCAAAGCGACGGAACTGATCAACCTCACCACGCCGGGCACGCAACGCCTCTGGCAAGACAGCAAGGGGCCGCAACAGGTCAACGAAGCGCTGCCGCTGCTGCTCGACGACAGCATGATCTTCCGCGTCCGCAAGGACAACCGGCTGGAGCTGTGGTCGCTCGGCTACGACGGCAAGACGCGGTGGACCGTCAGGCCCGACGCCGGCGTGATCGGCGACCCGGTGCTTGTGGGCCGCTGGCTCTTCGTGCTCAGCCGCAGGCAAGACCTCGGGCGACGCACCACCATCAACCTCAATCGCATCGACGCGGCCAACGGCTCGGTCGTGCAGACCCACCGTGTCATCGAGCTGGGCATCACCTCCGACATCGCGGCCCAGCCGCCCCTGGTCACACAGCATGGCCTGATCTTCGCGCTGGCGTCCACCCTCGTGGCGACCGACGCGACGGGCGAGGTGCAGTGGGTCCGCCGCCTGCCCTTCATCCCGCCAAGCATGGACCGCGCGTTGTGGGAAGGGGATGCCGACCCGCTGAGCCTGGCCACCGCCGGCGACACGCTCATCGTCGCGGCGGTGGGCGACCCCAGCGTGCGGGGCATCGACCTGCGCACCGGCGAGGTCCTCTGGCGACAGCTCGCGCCGACACAGCACCAAGTGGTGGGCGTCATCCAGAACGTCGCGGTCTTCCAGCAGGCCGGCCGACTCATCGGGTTCGATGCCGTCACCGGCCAGTTCCTCTGGCAAAGGCTCAACGAACCAACCAAAGCCCGGCAAGTCACCGCGACCAGCGAACACATCATCCAACTCACGATCCACGAAGATGACACCGCGGCCGTCGATTGGATCGCGCCCAAGACCGGCAAAGCCGCCTCCACACAGAAGCTCGAAACGATAGCCAAGCGACACCTCCACGCCCTCACGCTCGACGGCCCAAGACTCCTGGTGATCGACCGCCTCGACAACAACCCCGCCCGCGTCATCGCTATCGAGCCACGCAAATAGCCCGCGAGTTGTGCCGCAGCTACCCGGGATCCGGGCCAAATCCCACACAGTTCCGCGACTTGCGAATAACCTCGAAGCGGTTTGAACCGCCAAGGCGAAGAGAGCGTCAAGTCAAAGTCATTATTGATTTTATGAAAATGCCTTCCTTGGCGATCTCCTCGTCATAGCGGTTATTCAGAGATGTGTTCTATTTTTTTTTGAAGCGACCCCCGCCTTTCCGGGGAGTTTCCAGGGGGCCATTGACACATAGGTGTCAGTCCTGGGCCTCAAAATCCCGAACAAAGCCCAAAACATTGCTTGACTGTCATTTGGTAAGGCATATGATAGGGTTGCCTTACAGACACCAAGCGAAAGGGCTGACATGCTGAGTTTGCACACCATCGAGCGGGCCATTGAGAACCGGGATTTGGATCGGCTGCTGCGGGAGCTGACCGCCAACGGGCTTGACCTGCCGCTGCCCTTGCGGGTACGGCTGTCCTCATCGGAAGCGGCCGGCCTGGCGCTGGGGCTGCGGCGGGTGGTGGAGCTGACCTACAGCCCCACACCCCTGAGCCGCGACCTGACCGCCAGACTCCTGTCGCTCCAGAACGCCCGTGGCGGGTTCGGCGAGGCGGACCACCCCGCCGCAGCCACCGATCCGCTGACCACCGCGTGCGTCGTCTCAGCACTGAGCAAACTGCTCAGCGACCACCGATCGATCGACAACCGCGATGAGGTGTATGCCGCCCGCGACCGCGCGATCGCGGCTTTGGCGTCCTGCCAGGCTGGCGACGGCCTGCTGGTCGGCCCCGGCGACCGAACGCTGACGGATCGCGTGCGGCACACCGCGTTCGTGCTCACGTTGGTCGGCGGCTGCCCCGCGTTCCGGGCCGGCGTGCGGTGGGCAGACCTGCTGAACTGGTTCGACGAGCACGCCGAGGAACTGGACCCCGTCGCCGAACACTACTGGACCGTCGCACAGGCGGGCGAGTCGGCCCGACGCAAAGCCGACGCATTGCTCGGCCTCCCGCTGCTGGCCGCGTAACCGCAATCCAAGTGTTGGGGTGGCGTTCCTTGTGCCTTGTAGAAGTGCCTTGACAGAGCCGCCTCGTCCCCGAGGCGGACCCGCCACAGGCGACACAGAAGCGGGCCCTGCTCACCCCGTCGCAAGGACGCGACGGCTCGGATGATGGCACTTCAATAAGGCATGTTCACCGGAAGATATTCCGGAGCAGTTCCGGGGGGTTCCGGGGAAGCTCCGGGGAGGTTCCGGGGGAGTTCCGGGCAAATTCCGGGGGGGTTTGCTCCTTGACTGCTGTTGTCAGCGCCCCGGGCTTACCGCTCGGATGGCGCTGGCAACGGCTTTTGCCAGGATCGCGTTCCCTTCAGCGGTGTAGTGGACACCATCTTCGGTCAGCAGCGTTTCGGGGTCATGCTCCATGACGACCGCGTACAGGTCATCCACGCCGCAGCCCAGGCTTTGCGCCACGCGCAAAGCCGCGTCGTTGTACGCCCGGACATCGGCCTCCAGCCGCTTGAAGGGTTTTGCCGTGTTGTGCCTGGCTTCGATCACCGGCGTCGTTGTCGCCCAGAGGATTTGCCGGGGCGGGATGCCGGCATCGTCGATCGCCCGGCGGAGGATCGCTTCCACGTTCCGCGCGTACGCAGCCGGTTCCACCTCGGGTGTGTCAGCCGGTGCGTTGCTCGGCTCCAGGCGCTTGTACGCCAGATCGTGCAGGCCGCAATTCACATGCAGCAAGACCTCACCCGTGGCGGCGGTCGCGGGCTCCACCGCCCAGGCCTCAAAGTGGCGCAAGGTCATCAGTGTCGTCGCACAGTTTTGCGCCGGCGTGACGACCTCGAACTCACCGGCCAACATCTCCGCGACCAGCGGGGCGTACCCCAGGCGGATCGAATCACCCAGCAGGATTACACGTCGTGGCATCTTGATTCCTGAAGCGGGCAGTTGGGAATTGTCCGGTGGTTCCCGCTACATTGTGGGCCACGTGAACTTCCTGGCCCATTTGTACTTGACCGATGAAGAGCCCGCAAACATGGTGGGCGGGTTGCTGCCGGACCTCGTGCGTGGCCCGGTCCCGCCCGATCTGGACGAGCGGGTGATGCGTGGGGTTCGCAACCACCGCCGCGTGGATGCCTTCACCGATACCCACCCCGCGTTCAATCGCAGCCGCGCCCGACTGCGCCCGACGCAGGGCATCTTTGCGGGCATCCTCGTGGACGTGTTTTACGACCACTTCCTGAGCCTGGATTGGCCGAGCCTCCACCCCGAGCCGTTGGCAGCGTTCATCGATCGTTCGCACCGCGAGCTCCAGCGACACAACGCACTCATGCCCGACGCGATGCGCCCCATTATCACACGCATGATCGACCAGCGCTGGTTGGCGACCTATGCCGACTATGATGGGCTGCGTCTGACGCTTGAGCGCATGTCCCACCGCTTCGCACAGCGGACCCAGCGACCGATCGACCTTGCCCCCGCTGTGGAAGACCTGCAACGGCACCGCACCGCGCTGCACGCAGATTTCCGCGAGTTCTTCCCGCAACTCATCCGATACATCGGCATCGACCACCGCCCCGCCACCCTCACACGGAGCATCGCATGACCCAATCGTCCCTCGCCGTACTTAGCAACCGTCTGTTCTCCTGCCGTGCGGTGGCACTTGGGCTGGTGGGTGTGCTTGTGCTTTTCCTCGGCGTCACACCTGCCCACGCGCAACAGGATCAAAATGACCCTGCGCTGGACATCGACACGAGCCTCAATCCATATGCCGTCACCTTCATGTGGGACAACGATGGCGGGCTCATCCGCCCCGGCGGGACCGACCGGCACTACACCAACGGCCTCCTCGCCACGCTCGCGCATCAGCCCGCCCTCGCCGACCAGATCGTCAAAGGCCTGGGGCTTAACCACACCGCCACCGCGGTGGGTTACCACGTCGGGCAACTTATGTTCACACCCAAAGACATCACCCGGCTGGTCCCCGACCCAAGCGAACGCTCCTACGCGGGCTACCTCTTCGGCGGGTTCTATTTCCAGCGCGAGCAGGGCAACCAGCTTGACCACCTCCAGTTCGATGTCGGGCTCGTCGGCCCGCGCTCGGGGGCCGAAGACCTGCAAACCGGGGTCCACCGTGTGGCCAACGGGAAAGACCCCGAGGGATGGGACGGACAGCTTGAGGACGACTTCACCTATCAGTTCACCTACCGCAAGAAGTGGCGCATCCTGTTGGACAGTGAAGAGGGCAACTGGATGGATACGCAGTTGATCCCCCAGATCGGGTTCAGCGTGGGCAACGTGTACCGTCAGGCCGAGGCCGCAGCCACGCTGCGGATCGGGACCAACCTTCCCGACGACTTCGGCCCCGGCCGGGTCAACGACATCGCCGCCGCCACGGGCATGCGCCGCACGCTCGAAGCGCGTCAGAACGGTGCCCGCAAGTGGGGCTGGTACGCCTACGGCAAGGCAGGCGTCCGTTACGTGGAGCACAACCTCTTTCTCGATGGCCCGGATCGCAACACCGGCCCGGATACGACTGTCGAAAGCGAGCCGGTCGTGGGCGAGTTCTCCGCGGGCATCCACGCCTACCGCCGCTTCAGCAACAACTGGGGGCTGGAGCTGGGCTTCGCGCAGACGCTCTTGACCGACGAGTTCCGCGGTCAGGACACACTCGATGGGTATGGCAGCCTGCTGGTCGCCGTCCGCGCGACGTGGTAAGTCAAGTTGCAAGATGAGCGGTCAGGCATCCGCGGCGTTGTAGAGGCTCATGGCTTTATCGATGCCCTCGCGCAGCCAGCACTCGACGGCATCTGCTGCCCGTTCGAGCGCGGGGTGGAGAGCCGCGAACTGGTGCTCTGTGAAGCGAGCGAGCACGAAGTCGGCGCGTGGGCCGGGGCCTTGAGGCCCGACGCCGATGCGCAATCGCGGGTAGGCCTTGGTGGTGAGCACGCGTTGGATATCGGCTAAGCCGTTGTGCCCTCCTGGCGTTCCCTCGGCCCGGAGGCGGATCGTGCCGACATCCAGCGCGACCTCATCGACCAAAACGAGGATGTCCGCGGGTTCGAGCTTGTAAAACATCACAGCCTCGCCCACCGCCAGTCCGCTGCGATTCATGAACGTGGTGGGCTGCATGAGCAGCACCTTCTGGCCGGCGATCACACCTTCGAGGACGCCGGCGTGGAACTTGTGGCGCAGCCCGGTGAGGCCGTGCCGCCGCGCGATGCGTTCCACAGCCATGAACCCCGCGTTGTGCCGGGTCATGGCGTAGTCGCTGCCCGGGTTGCCGAGGCCGACGATGAGCTTCATAACAAAGGGGAAGCCGCGCCAACCCCGGCAGGGGTCGGCGCGGGTGTGGTCTTGGCATTACTTACTATCGGCTTCTTCAGCCTTGCCCTTCTCGATGATCTCCGGCTCGGCGGCATCGGCATCGGTCTCTTCTTCCTCTTCCTCGCGGGCGAACTGGATTGTCGCGATCACCGTGTCGGGATCGGCTGTGAACACCACGCCCTCGGGGGCGGTCAGGTCCGCGATGGTCAGCGGCTCACCGGCAACCATGTTGTCGATGTTGTGCTCCAAGTGCTCGGGGATCGAGTCGGCCCGGCACTGGACCTCAATCATGACCATCTGGTGGTCGAGCACAGCGCCGCCTTCCTTCAGCGCGGCCGGCTCACCCTTGAGGATCAGCTCGACCTCGACCTCGACCTGCTCAGACAAGTCCACCCGCGCCAGATCGACGTGGATGATGTGCTTGCCCAGGTAATCCCACTGCACGGACTTCACGAGGCAGTGGTCGGAAGTGCCATCGACCGACACGTCGATGAGGTGCGCCTCGTCGTGGAGGACCTGGAGGAAGCTCTTGGAATCGAGCGTGACGTGGACCGGCGGCAGGCCGTGGCCGTAGATCACGGCTGGCAGCAGGCCCTCGGCCCGGTCACGCTGGGCGTAACGGGTGCCGAGGCGTTGGCGGGGCTGGGAGTCGAGCTTGGGGATTTCGTGGGCGACCATGGTGTATTCCTTTGGGTTTGTGTGTGAACGTGGTGGGTTGAGGTTGCAAGCCCAGCGGCTTGAATCGCTGGACTCCGCCGTCGGGTGACGGCCGGTTCGGTTGGGGTTTAACGCTTGCCCCCGTCGTGGAACAGGCTGGAGATCGAGCGGTTGTGGTGGATGCGGTGCATGGCCTCGCCGAGCAGTTCCGCGACCGAAAGCTCGACAAGCTTTTCGCGGATCGGGTCGCATCGCACACCCTCGGTCGGGATGGTGTCGGTCACGATGACCTTACTGATGGGCGACTCGCTGATGCGTTCCATCGCCAGGCCCACCAAAACCGGGTGGGTTGCCGCAGCGATGACGTCTTTCGCGCCCTGCTCCATGACGAGCTTCGCGGCCTCGCACATGGTGCCCGCGGTGGAGATCATGTCGTCCACCATCAGCACCACCTTGTCCTTGACATCGCCGATGATGTTCGACGACACGACCTCGCTGCCGGACTTCCGCCGTTTGTCGATGATGGCGAAGTCCGCGTTGAGCGCGCTGGCGTAGGCGCTGGCCATCTTCACGTTGCCCACGTCCGGGCTGACAAGGCACAGCGGCTGCATCGCGCTCATGTGCTGCTGGAAGTACTTGAGCAACACCGGCGACGCATTGAGGTGGTCCACCGGGATATCGAAGAAGCCCTGGATCTGGGCGGCGTGCAGGTCGAGCACCAGCACCCGGTCCGCGCCCGCGGCCGTGATCAGGTTCGCGACCAGCTTCGCGGTGATGGGCACGCGGCCAGAGTCCTTGCGGTCCTGTCGGGCGTAGCCGAAGTACGGGATGACCACCGTGATCCGCGACGCGCTGGCACGCTTGAGGCAATCGACGTAGATCAACAGCTCCATCAGGTGGGCGTTGACGGGGTTGTAGGTCGATTGGATCACGAAGCAGTCGCGGCCACGCACGTCTTCCTCGATCTTCACGAGGATCTCGCCGTCGGGAAACAGGTCGGTGTGGCCCTGGCCCATCGGGAGGTCGAGGTAACGGCAGACCGACTCGGTGAGGTCGCGGCTGGCGCGGCCACAGAATACTTTGAGTTGGTCGCGGTCCTTGCTGCTCATGGCGTCACCTCGGCGGTGTGTGTCGATGAAACCCCCAGCCGGTCACGGAGGATGGCGTCCACCGCCGCGAGTTGGGCCGGGTCGTTGATGCTCAGCACGTCGCTGGGCGGCACCGCGTCCACCACCGTCACGGTCTTGCCCTCGGCCAGCAGCATCGCGGGGATGTCGGTGATGTAGTACTCACCCTGCGCGTTGGTGTTGGACACGCGGGCGATCGCTTCGAACAGTGCAACGGAGTTGATGCAGTAATAGCTGGGGTTGACCTCGCGGATGGCGCGTTGGGCCTCGGTCGCGTCCTTCTGCTCGACGATGCCGGTGAACGTGCCCGAGCCGTCGCGCACAATCCGGCCGTAGCCGGCCGGGTCGTCGATGACAGCCGTCGCCAGCGAGCAGACCGCGCCGGTCTCCCGGTGCAGGTCGAGCAGCCGCTGTAACGTCTGGGCGCGGATCAATGGCCCATCGCCAGCGAGCACGAACACGGGGTGGTCCGGCCTGCCGACATACTCAGGCTCGGCCATCTGCGCGGCGTGCGCGGTGCCTAGTTGCTCGGTCTGCTCGACGAATTGGCAGCACGTTTCGTCCGCAAGCGCGGCGCGGACCAGTTCGCCCTTGTACCCCACCACCACTACCACACGCTCGCACCCCGCCTGCTTGCAGGCATCGACCACCCACCGCACCATCGGCCGACCCGCGACGGGGTGGACCACCTTGGGCAGGTCGCTGCCCATGCGCGTACCCTTCCCGGCCGCGAGGATGATGGCGGAGGGGGCGGGGATTTCCGATGTTCGATTTTCGTTTTTCGATTGTTCGGTCATGCGGTCGTGCCTCGGGAACTTGCATTCACTCAATCGAAAATCGCCATTCGAAAATCGAAAAGACAAAGCAGGCCCACCAGGATTCGAACCTGGACAACAAGTACCAAAAACTTGGGTGCTGCCGTTACACTATGGGCCTGTGGTCAGCGACTATCGGTTGCTCAATGCACCAGGTCGGAGCCGACCCCGGCGTCCGCGACAGATT
>JBGTLW010000211.1:0-8727 GCA_041743835.1 Phycisphaeraceae bacterium
GTGGCTGGACGCCGGCCTGCCGCGGCGTGAGGCGTGGGTTGCCCAGCAGGACCAGCAGGCGCGTCGGCCGCGTATGGCCGGGTGATGAATGTAAAACGCCCACCGGCTGGCGACGCACCGGCCGGGAGCGTGCAACTGGCAACTGGAGACTTCAAGGCATGGAAAGCAACGAACTGAAATATCTTACCACGACGGATCACGGGGGGGTGCGATGAAAAGAGGCACGCCCGACCACCCCAAGACCCTGATGCTCGCCCACGAGTTGTCGATCCCGAAGTATGCGGCCGTCGGTTTGCTTGAATCGCTGTGGCACTGGACCGCGCAGTATGCCCCCGGCGGCGACGTTGGCCGGTTCGCGGACCACTTCATTGGGGCGGCAGTTGGATGGGAACGTGACGCCAGCGAGCTGGTCACCGCCCTTGTCAAGGCGCGATGGCTGGATGAGCACCCCGAGCACCGCCTGGTCGTGCACCACTGGCGGGATCACGCCGACGACGGGGTACACATGAAACTGGCCCGAGCCGGCGAACGCTTCGCGGACGGCCAGCCCCCAAAGCTCACCAAGCTAGGCAAAGCCGAGCGCGAAACGGCCGAGCGTGCTCTGGTGGCGAGCGATCCCAAGCACAACCCGTGCAGCACAGACCGTGCCGCACAACCTGTGCCGCACGTGACGTACGCACTGCCTAGCCATGCCTTAGCCAAGCCAAGCCTTAGCCAAGCCCCGCCCAGCCCTGAGGCGGCGGGACAAGCCCGCACTGCCGGGGAGGGGGGGGAGGAAGTTCAATCGGGTGGGGTGGGTGGGGAAGACAAGCCAGCCTCAGCGCCCAACGGCAACATGGCCGGCGTGGTCAACAGGGTGATGCGAAGTGTGAGCCCGCGCGATCAGCCGGGCCGCATCGGTCGCGTGCAAGCCGCACTGGACCGGGTCGGCATCGAGTCAAAGGACCTGCGAATCCAGATCGTCAACCGGCGCGATCTGAGCGCGGACCTGGTCGAGGCCGTTTGCAAACGAGCCACCAGCCGTGGCGACGACCCCGGGGCCTACGCAGCCACGATGCTCAAGACGAAGACCGCAGCCGAGCTACGGGCGTTTGCCGAGGCCGCCCCATGACCACCACGCCAGCCCGCCCGACCTACCTGCTGCTTCTCACCCCCACCGGCGACGGCCCACCAGCCGAGCACCGGTTACGCTCGCTGCTGAAGCAGGCCCAGCGCCAGCACGGCCTGCGGGCCGTCTGCGTCGGCCCCATGCCCACCGCCGGCGAGGGCGTCCGCGAGGCGTTCGTCGAGCGACTCTGCGCGATCGCCAAGAAGGGCACCACGATGAACCTCTACCTGTCCACCCTGATCGGCCGTGACCCATCCGCCAGTAGCCTGGCCACCCTCCCCGGAGGTTATTCGTTGTTCCGTCGGTTATCACAACCGCTGCGAGTATCGCGCAACCCACGAACCCGCCAAGACTTGCCCCACCGCACCGGCTCAGCGGTCCGCCCTGCGGTCATGAAACTTCCCCTTGCGGACCGATCTGGCCGCATGTAAAGGTGTTGCCATGCCACCCAAACTCACCATCGACGAACGCCTGCGGAGGGCCGTAGCCAAGGCCAACGAACGCGGCCAGACGCAGAGCACCATCGCTGCGGCGTCGGGCGTGTCGCGTCCGGTACTCATGCGCTTCATGGATGGCACTGGCGGTCTGCGCGTGGAGCAGGCCCAAGCCGTCGCATCGGCGATCGGCTGGAAATTGTCATTGACACGAGACGGGTAGCGTGTTACAATCTGTAACAACCGCCGGCCAGCGGTTGACCCTTGAAGGACGGTGATCCATGAGAGCATTCAAGCGAAAGACCCGCGACGACGCGCGCCTGTGGGCCGACCTGCGGGCCTACGCCGAGCGTGAGGGCCTGGCGGTCGATGATCTGGCTGGCGTCGAGGGCGTCACGCCTGCGGACGCTGTGGCGATCCTGACGCCTGAGGGCGAGCGCCCGCGTTCTGCCGCCATGACAACGCTGGCCGGGGCGTGGGGCGTTCGGATGCACCGCGCTGATGCGGAGCGGTACACGGTGGAGTTTCACGACCAGAAGCACAGCCTGACGCGCCGGCTCACCGGCTACACCAGCAAAGCGGCGACGATCGACCTGGGCCGGCGGTGCGAGGAACTGAGCGCCTACGCGGCCCAGCGGCAGCAGCCCACCGCGGAGCTGCGGCGCTGGCTCGAAAGCCTGCCGGGAAAGACGCAAGAGCGGCTGCTGTCGTTCGGCCTGATCGACGCCCAGCGGTTTGCGGGGTCCAAGCCGATCGGCGATCACGTCGAGGATTATCACGCCGACCTGGTGATGCGGGGGGTAAGCGGCCGCGTGGCGGACATTGCCAAGAAGCGGCTCGCCACGGTGTTCACGACCGGGCGCATGGTGTTCTGGAGCGATATCACGACCGACCGCCTCAGGACCGCCATTGACCGCATGAAGCGGGGGAAGAAGCCGATCGGCATCCAGACCCGCAATCACTACATCACCATCGCCAAGTCGTTCGCCAACTGGATGGTCGAGACGGGCCGGGCCGATCGTTCACCGCTGGCGTCGATGAAGAAACAGACCGTGACCGACGCGCGTGAGCGACGGGCCGCGAGCGTGAACGAACTGCGGCGGCTGATCCACGCTGCCGAGGCGGGCGAGCCGTGGCGCTGGGGAGCGGGCAAGGGCGGTACCGAACACACCCACGCCATCACGGGGCCTGAGCGGGCGTTGCTGTACCGCCTGGCCGTTGAGACGGGCCTGAGGCGTGGCGAGCTCGCGGCGCTGACCCGCGGGAGCTTCGAGCTTGACACCGCACCGCCGCGCGTGCGGGTCGCCAGCGCCTACACCAAGAACAAGCGTGAGGCGGTCATTCCGCTGCGGTCCGAGACGGCCGAGGCGATCGCCGACCACGTGGCCTACATGATGCCTCACGAGTCGATCCTGAGCGTCCCGAGCGACACGGCCCGCATGATCGACGCGGACCTGCTGGCGGCTGGCATCGACAAGGTGGACGCCCAAGGCCGGCGCCTGGACTTCCACGCCCTGCGGCACACGTTCATCACGAACATCGCCAACAGCGGCGCGCCCGTGAAGGTGATTCAAGAGCTTGCCCGACACTCCACGCCGACGCTGACCATCGGCCGCTACGCCCACGCCGACGATCAACAGCGCAATACCGCGATCGCATCCCTGCCGACGCTGCAAACCCTGTCTGCTGCGGCAGTTGGCTGCGGTACACACGGCGGAGGCCCGAAATCGGGTGGGTTTTCGATTTGTCCGCCCTGCGGACCGGAATTGTCCGCCCAAGGGCGGCGCTCAGCGACCCGCCGCGACTCGAACGGACCGGACGCCAGCCACGCGCAAGTGACTGAGAATCATACGTTTAGCCTTGAAAACAAAGGGAAAAACGCGAAGCCACCGACCGGACTTGAACCGGTAACCTGCGGTTTACAAAACCGCTGCTCTGCCAATTGAGCTACGGTGGCGTGCGGTGTGGGGGGTATCTTAGCGTGTGTGGCGGGGTTGGTGGGGCTTGCACGGCCTTGCATTGCCTGGGCTGGGGAGGGGGCTTCACGGTCCGCATCATTCGGGCGGGCGGTCGGCCCAAGTGCTGATGACGGGTGGGTGGCCGGGGTCTTGGCCGTCGATGCGGAAGATGGTCACGCGGGGGTTGACGTAGTAGGGCATGGGGACAGCCTGACGACTCTCCCACACGACGCGACCCTCCTCAAAAAGTTGGCGGTAGCCCGCGGTGAGCCGGGCGATATGGTCTTCCCGGCCCGGGGCGGGTCGGCGGTACTCGTTGAGGTAGCGGTCGTAGGTGAGGTTACACGCGATGACGTGGGTGACGCCGTTCTCACGCAAGTAGTCCAGCGTGTATCGGCTGAAGTTGAGGGTGCTCTGACCGGTGCGATGGCCCACCGCCCGCAGGCCCGGGCTGTCGAGTTGGGCGTAGCCGTCCGCCACGACAAAGGACCGGCCCTCCAGATTCTCCACGAGCCAGGCGTTCATCCTGTCGCGGCTGTCATCCCCGAACTGGTGGATGCAACTGAGCGCGGCGTAAAAGCCGGGAAGAGTTGCCCCGGCCAGAATAGCCACCATGACCGCATAGGCGGCGGCACCGTGCCGCCAAGCAGACGCGGTTTCGTCGGCTGATCTGCGCCGCGCTGTGGCGATTCGGCATGTGATTGTCAGCGTGACATCACGCACCACCAGCGCGAGGCCGACGCCGCCTAAAAGCTGAGCCGCCACCACTGTGGGCAAGAGGTAGCGGTCGAACTGCACCGCCGCCTGTGTGAGGACGGCCGCGTACCCCAGCGGAAACAACAGCAGCACCATGTCTATCGCGGTGGCCCTGCGTTTCATCACAAGCCAGAGGAGGAACAGGCCCATGCCGAGGCGCGCGGGCGCCGTGGTCTCCAGCATGAACACATCGAAATAGTACCGGCCTTGTGAATCGGATATCAGCCCGGTGTGTTCGGTGGTGACGTGGGTGATCTCGCGGTCCAGGCCGAGCATCATGGGCTTGAAGGGGTTGACCCCGACCGCGAGCCCATCGAAGTTCGCAGCCGCGAAGGTGAGGACCGCGACGATCAACACCAGTTGTGTGCCCCGGACGCGCGCCCACATCGAGCCGAAGAAAGGCCCCGCCACGATCAAAGGCAACACCGCGAGCGCGGGCACCGCGCCGACATACTTGCCCGCCGCCGCCAACCCACACCCGATGCCGGTGACGATCGCCGGGCCGATCGCTCGCCACCCCCGCCTGCGCCAGAGCCAGCATAGGCCCAGGAACGCCACGGCTAGCCCGAGCACGAGCGCCGGGTCCTCCTTCATGTAGTGGGCGCGCGTGATAAGCCCGTGATTGAGCGCAACCATCAGCCCGCCCGCGCCCGCCGCCAACCGCCCGTAGTGCATCCCCACGCCCCACGCCAGACACACGCACGCCAGCGCCGCCATCAGCGCCGACGCCCACCGGCCATGCAAAAGGATGCGGCCGTTGAGCTCCGCGTTGCCGCCCCGCGTGGCGTTCGCCTCTTCAATAGCCTGACGGTCCGGCCCACGCACCGCGTTGATCCCGCGTGTCACGGTCAGCAGCAGGTGCGGGTGGTTGAAGTTGAACTCCAGGTTGCGGACCTGCTGGACCTTCGAGTGTTCGTCGGGGTGGTAGCGGATGGTGAAGCCGTTGTTCGACGTATTGAAATACAACGCCACAGCGAACAAAACCGCCAACAGGCTGGCATCCTTCAGCCGGCAAGCAAGGAGAGGAATCGCTGGCATCGTTCTACAACGGATGACCCGAACAACAGAAGGAACCCTACAGCGTTGCATTGTACCGGAAGTGATTGGGGTTACCCCGCCGGAAGTCCTTGCCGGAGAACTGCCGTTTCGGTATCCTGTCTGCGCTGCTCAGCGTTGCGAATGGTCCTTCTAGCCGTCCTATCTCAAGGGGTACACTGATGAAAGCTCGATCAAACTACATGGTGCTGGGGTTGTCATTGTTGGCGTTGGTGTTGGCCGGGTGCGGCGAGTCAAAGCCCTCGGTCCCCGCGACGCCCGATGGCATGGTGAAGGCTGTTGCTCATGGCATGGCCAACAATAACCCGGCCGTGGCGTGGGCCGCGATGCCCCCGAAGTGGCAGCAGGATGTGGACAGCCTGGTCAAGACCTTTGCCGAGAAGGTGGACGCGGAGGTGTACGACAAAACCTTCGCGGTCGCCGGCAAGACCAGCGCCATGCTCAAGAAGCAAAAGCCCCTGATCACCGAGCTGATGAAGGACGACCAGATGGCGGGCGCAATGCCTGTGGATGCCAAGCAGGTCGAAGCAAACTACGACACGGTTCTGCGGATGATCACCCACATCACCGACAGCAAGGCCGCGAAACTCAGCACCCTCAAAACGATGGACGTGGGGCAGTTCCTCGGCACCACGGGCTCGGCCATGATGAAGGATGTCAGCACGTTGATGGAGCTGACGCCCAATGCGGTCGAGTACCGCAAGACCATGAAGGACCTGCGCAACATCAAGGTCGAGGTCATTGAGCAGACGGATACCAGCGCGAAGCTGCGGGTCACGCTCGGTGCCGAAGTCAAAGAAGAGAAGATGACCAAGGTGGATGGCAAGTGGGTCCCCGCGGAGATGGCCGCCGAGTGGGACCAGAAGATCGCCGAGGCCCGGGCAGGCCTCGCTGAGTTGTCCGGCGAGGAAATGGCTGCACGCAAGCCCGCGATCATGGCCCTGCTCAACACCATCGACAGCGGCGTCAATGCCATGAACAACGCCACGACGAAGGAAGAACTCCAGATGGCGGCGATGGGCCTGGTCGGCATGGTCATGCAGCAGATGACGAACATGTAACCGCAGCCCCAGCTTGCAGAAACCCCGGGTAGCGAGCGTTGCACCATGCCCGTAGGGTGGCGCTGTCCCAATCCTGTTCGGCGCGCCGTTTGCACCGGGGGTCCGGAGCGTGCCGGGGCGGTGTGCGGCGAGGGTGAAGTCGTGACGCGAGAACTTGTGGCGGCAGCCGGGCAAGACCACCCGCGCGGCCTCGCGCGCCATCCGCATCACCGTCCGTGGCGATTGACAGGTTCCCACGCGGTAATATGTAGCGGATCAACCCGGGGGCGCAAGTGCCTGACACGCGCCGACCAGCGGAGCGTTGCAACAAAGCCGGAGCGCAGCCGTTTCGATAGCCCGAGTTCCTTTCCTACGCAGGGGCACAGACCTTCACTGACGGTAAGGAGCGATTATGAAATCAGTTGCCATATTTTCACTCGCGTTGTTGCTGTTGCTGCCCGCGGTGGGCTGTTCTGCGGAGGACTACACATCGCCATTCACGGATTCGGACCGCACGCTGTGGGTTGGGTTGGCCAAGGGGTTGGTGTCTGGCCGCGACCTGCAGGCAAAGCCGCTGACGGCACAAGAGCGTGATCTGGTTCACCGGGCGCTGCGTGAGGCGGGGCGTATCGGTCAGACGCCGGTGTTCTTCGGTGAGCTTTTCGACATCGACAGCAACCCGGTGCGTGATGTGATGGTGCGTATTGAGAAGTCGGAGGGTACGTCGTGGCGTGGGAAGGTGAGCTACGACGAGCGTGAGCTTGCGGTGGATGAGGATGGCCGGTTCGGCCTGAAACTGGAGCGTGCGACGCGTCTGGCTGTTCGTAAGGAGGGCTATCACGCGGACAGCATGCGTTCGGGCTGGCGTCCGGCGTTGCTTAAGGACGAAGCGGAGCGTGAGGCCTTGCTCAAAGGCGACCAGGCTTTGGCTAAGGCGTTGAGTTCCGAAGCGCTGCGTGGAGAGTTGGGTCAGGTGATCCTGGGGCAGCGGATCCTGATGCTATCGCCTCGTTCGGGCAGCCAGTTGGACCGTCGTGTGGGTGTAATCACGTTCAAAGCGGACGGGCCGGGGAAGGGCGCGCCGCTGGCGGTGTTCCGCTACCGCCACGGGGACAAGGTCCCGGAGCAGAAGGATTTTCCGCTGGGTGATCGTTTTATCCCGGAGTCGGTGAACAAGGAGCAGGACCAGAGAAAGAACAAATCCGATATCTATGGGTATAGTTTGCGTGGGACACGTGTTCTGGAGGTCGGCCTGGAGACGCTGGATGAGGAGACGCGTCATCGTTTGTCGGCGTTGCCGGAGGACCGCTGGCACGAGGTGCTGGGGGACGCGATCGTGGTGTGGGCGGAGGTGGATGAGTCGGGCCAGATCGCCACGGTACCGTCGAAGGCGCACATCGTGCCTCAGAAGGATAAGACGGGCAAGGGTATGTTCATTTACCTGGATGGGATGACTCATGGCCGGAGGAATTTTGAGAACATCACGCATCCCGTGCTCTGGCCAAAGCGTCTGCGCATTCTATTCCTGGGTGAAGGCTCGGGTATCCAATTGGGCGGGGCGATGTGGCCGGGCCCGCCGCAGTGGCGTCAGATGCCAATCGCGCCGGAAGAGGGTTACGAGAAGGAGTTGGAGCTGACTTGGGAGTACTTCGAGAGTCAGGGCCAGGGACTGCGCACGACCGGCGCGTTTCTGGACCGGACGTGGTACTTCATCCGGACCAACCAGTGCTACGGGACGATGTTCCTCGGGTCGGAGCTGGGGCACGACAAGTACTACGACAATGAGAGGACCCCGATGGTTCGCGAGCCGGGCATCGATCGTGAGAACCAGGACACGATCGAGTGGCAGCTGAACCTGTGGATCCAGCCCAACGGTGGCCGGGTGACGCTGGACAAGGACTTCAACTGAAGCACACCGACTATCGAAACGGGGACGATCCCAGTCCTGTTCTGCCCGGACTTTGCACAGGGAGTTCGGAGCGTGCCGGGGCGGTGTGCGGCGAGTTGGGCCGAACAGGATTGGGGCTGTCCCCGTCGTGATCCGTCGGGGTCGGGTTTGCTACACTCCGGCGATGAAAGCAAGCAAGGCTACATCGCGTTCGCGCCAGACTATTCGGGATGTGACGATCAAGCGTTACCCCACGGCCGCGGCTGGGAGCGTGGTGATTACGCAGGGCAGCACGAAGGTGCTGTGTACCGCGTCGATCGCGGAGAGCCCGCCGCCGTGGATCAAGCGGGATGAGGCGGGCAAGCCGGTCCACGGCTGGGTGACGGCGGAGTACGCCATGCTGCCCGGCTCGACGCCCGACCGCATCCGCCGCGGACCCAACAGCCGGGGCACGGAGATTCAGAGGCTGATCGGTCGCGTGCTGCGG
>JBGTLW010000212.1:0-2002 GCA_041743835.1 Phycisphaeraceae bacterium
TGAACTTCTCGACCCGACGCTGTAGCTTCTTCATGGGTTGCCTCTCGATCCTTAAAAGGGTTGAAACATGTGCATGGGACGCCGGAACACCCGGCAAGCCCGAGATTGCACACGAGAGGCAACTCATTCACAACATCACCCAGCTCCATCTCGTACACGTTCTCAGGGAATGAACAACAACAGCCGCGGTCAAGTCGCGGCTTTGGATACTTACAAGCACCGCTTTACACTTCCCGCCCATGACGCAGCGATGCGAGGATTTGTACGAATGGCGGCGGTTGTGATGACAGTGCTTACGGCCTGAAACGCGTGAGGTCCAGATCGTTGATCGCCTTGTAATGCTTAGCGTTGCCGGTGATCAATTGCTGATCGACTTCCACGGCGGTCGCTGCGATCAGCGCATCGGCCATGCTCATCGATACCGATAGGCCGTACTCCTCCATGTAGATCGACGCGCGGTGGCCGATGTTCTCGGTCAGCGGTAGCATAACGAACTGCATATCGTTAAGGAACGACTTAATCGCACGCACCTCCGCCTTGTCTCTGGCACCCTGCAGCAGTTCCATGTAACAGACCACCGAGAGGGTTCTGTCGTCAGCCCGATCCACCGCGCGTGCGGCCTTGCTATTGCCACGTAGAACCCAGATCAGCACATCCGTGTCAAAGAGCATCGAATCTCCCCCCGCGCAGTTTGCGGACATGCTCGGCCACATCATCGTTGCGATCGGCCCACAGGCCAAAGGCCGCGTGATCCTTGGCACGCATCGTCTGCCCGCTGGCCTGCTCGCCGATGGGCTGCATGATCGCGGCCGGCTTGCCGCGGTAGAGTACCGTGACCGACTCGTTGCGGTTCAGCGCACGGATGATCTGGCTGGAACGCTTGCGAAGATCGACGAACGAGGCTTTCATCACGGTCTCCTTGTGGACACTCTAAGTATACACTTGCTGTCGGCTATCAGCAAGGCCCGCTTGAGCGGAATTTTACCCATACGCCCCCGGCCCGTACCCCTCATCCTCATAAGGGTCGTAGTACCGCTGCGGGTCGGCATACGCTGCACCGACCTGACCGACTTCACGCAGCGATCTCATGCAACGATCAGGCAGCCGTGGATTCAATCACTGCCCAGAACCGCCATGACCCCCATCTCCATCGCCAACAGGTTCAGTTGCACATCGGCATCCACCGCCATCCCACGCAGATAGCGTGTGAACTGGTGGACCATCAGCCCCGCGGCGATGCTGGCGGTGTAGATGGTAGAACGGGTGGTGCAGGCCCCCTGATAGGTTTCGGCTTCGGTGAATAGCGTCGTGGGGTAGTGCGTGAGGGTGTCGGGTTCGCGTGGTGTTGCCACTAGCACACGCATCACCTCGGCGTTCATGCGGCCGTCGATGAAGATGGCTGAGTGGTCACGGGCCTGTGCGAAGATCCGCCTGCGGGTTTCAATCGAATCGACACAGCAGAACACGGCCCCGTCCAAGGTCATCGATCGGCGGAAACGATCGGGCACAGTGATGACTTCTATCCGCTGGTTGATCTTGTGGCACAGGTCGGCGGTGGCGTGGACCTTCAACCGGCCCAGGTCGTCTTCGAGGTAGCCCCGGGGTGCAAGGTTGACCGCCTCGACCGTGTCGAAGTCGATGAGGGTAAGCGTGGTGGGATCGAGGGCCTCTATATAGAAGCACAGCGACCCACCACCCCGGTAGGTGTCGGTGTTGCCGAGTTGGAGCGTGACGCGGAACCGACCCAGGTCGATGCCTTCGAGGGTGATCGGCTCGGTGGTGACCTTCAGGTGCTGGGCGAGGCGGTCGAAGGCCCAGGCCCCGAACTCGGCTTCGAGCTGATCGAGGTCGTCGAGCAGCTCGCGTGGGGTGGGGATGCGGGGTGAGGAGGTGTCGGTGAGGGACCAGCGTCGCAGGGCCACGGATAACTCATCAACCTGGCGCTCGAAGCGTCGGTTCAGCCGCCGCCCGGCCCCGGCGTAGCCGCGCCGGGCCGCGGCGA
>JBGTLW010000213.1:0-3289 GCA_041743835.1 Phycisphaeraceae bacterium
GACTGCCCAGCCGCAGCCGGGAGGGCCGGGCCGGGATCAGTTCGGCGGCCGGGATCCCGTGGCGCGTGATCACGACACGCTCCCCGCGCGCGACGGCCTCGAGAAGCTTCGAGAGGTTCGTCTTTGCCTCGTGAACGGATGCCTGCACGGCGCTCTCCATCATGACTAAGTCTTAGCTAAGTCTATCTGGTTGACCCGTCAAGCATCCGCGCGCCCACCGATCCCTCAAGGGACTTCCTTTCGCCCTCATTCTCCGCCATCACGCGGCCATGACACGCTCCGCCCCCCGTACTGCCCCCCGCACGGTTCTCGTCACCGGCTCGGCCGGGTTCATCGGCTATTTCACCGCGCGCGCGCTGCTGGCGGCCGGCTGGCGGGTGATCGGGCTCGATGCGCTGACCGACTATTACGAGGTGTCGCTCAAGGAACGCCGCCACGCCATGCTGAGCCAGATGCCCGGGTTCACGCCGGTGATCGCTCGGCTGGAGGAGCCGGGCCTGCTGCGCGATCTTCTTGCGGATCATGAACCGGAGCTGGTCATCCACCTCGCCGCACAGGCCGGCGTGCGCTATTCCATCGACCACCCGGCGTCCTACGTGCAGGCCAACCTCGTCGGCACCGCCGAGCTGCTGGAGGCCGCCCGCGCGCATCCGCCCGAGCACATGCTGCTGGCCTCGACCTCCTCGGTCTACGGCGCCAACACCCGGATGCCCTACGCCGAGACCGACAAGGTCGACACGCAGATGAGCTTCTATGCCGCCACCAAGAAGGCGACCGAGGCGCTGGCGCATTCCTACGCCCATCTCTACCGCCTGCCCGTGACCATGTTCCGCTTCTTCACCGTCTACGGACCCTGGGGGCGGCCCGACATGGCGCATTTCAAGTTCACCCGCGCGATCCTGAACGGCGAGCCGATCGAGGTCTACAACCATGGCGAGATGATGCGGGACTTCACCTATATCGACGACCTGGTGGCGAGCGTCCTCGCGCTGGCCGGGGCGGTGCCGGACCCGGACCATCCCGCGCCCGGCGACAGCCTCTCGCCCGTGGCGCCCTTCCGCATCGTCAATATCGGCAACGGCGCGCCGGTGAAGCTGATGGACTACATCGCCGCCATCGAGGCCGCCTGCGGGCGGGAGGCGGAGAAGGTCTTCCTGCCCATGCAGCCCGGCGACGTGCCCGCGACCTGGGCCGACACCAGCCTGCTCACCACCCTCACCGGCCAGCGCCCGGTGACACCGGTGACGGAGGGCATCGGCAGGTTCGTCGACTGGTACAGGGACTATTACCGGATTTAGGGTCTTGTTCGAACTGCGGCGGCTTCGCCATGCGGGGGCTGTGTCACCTAATCAGGTGGGTCTGTGCTGCTGACGCTTCTTCTGAGCGTCCACGTAAGCACGCAAGACGGCGTGCATTCGGGTCAGATGGCCATTTCCCTGATCTTTGAAAAACTCCAAGATATCAGGATCAACACGCAAGCTGACAGCCTGCTTGGTTTTCGGCATTTCGACTTTTGCTGCATCCCAAAAGCCTTCGGGTAGATCGACCGACTGAGCATCTTCACGGGTCTCGTGAAGCTCTCCGCGGTCGTGCATCTTCCGCAATTCCTCAAGGGACGCGGTTTTTATATCGTTCATAATCGCCTCGACCTCCTTTCCATGCGGTAATTAGGCGGGTGCTCTCACCTCGCTTGGTGTGAACGACGATGTAGGGAACATCATCGACCAGACCCAACGATATGAACCGCGTTTCACCGTAATCCTCGCGGTCGTCGATCTTCGTCAGAGTGTCCCCCTCGAAGATCAGGGCAGCATAAAGGATATCTACGCCGCGTTGCTCAAGCACCTCTTGGCGCTTTGGTTCGCTCCATTCGAACGGCATGTGCCTGTCCCCGATAGCTTCTTGTTTCCTGCATGAAACCCGTCCTTTTCTGCCTCTTGGGTCGATCTTCCGCCAACTTCCGCGTATAGTATATACATCACGTATATACGCTTCAAGAGGTAAGAGCGCCCTAATTTTTGGGTCGCCGCAAAGCGATCACCGCCAATGTTACTCAAACCATCGCCGCAACAGTGACCATTGCTACGATGGCCAGCGTCCCTGAAATGTACGAGAATGATCGCAGGACGATCTGGAAGCAATGCCCTGCGCGACAACTTTCTGCCCAGCGGACAACCGGCTTGCCCGGGAGCGATCCGCAGGACAATAACCACCTGAGCGGTGTATCGCGCCTAAAAGGAGTTTCATGACGCTTCTGGAACGTATCACGGACAGGACCGCCCGGGTGGGCGTGATCGGGCTCGGCTATGTAGGGCTGCCGCTCGCAGCGGCGGCGGCGGGGCGGGGCTTTCCCGTCACCGGCTTCGACATCGACCCGGCCAAGATCGCCCGGATCGAGGCGGGACAGAGCTATATCGACGCGGTCACGGACGAGATGCTGGCCGGGCTGGTGGCAGAGGGGCAGCTCGCGGCCACAGCCAATTTCGCGGGGCTGGCGGAGTGCCAGGTCATCGTGATCTGCGTGCCCACACCGCTCAACAGCCAGCGCGAGCCGGATCTCTCCTTCGTCGAGGCCACCGCGCGCACCATCGCCGCGCATGTCCGCCCCGACACGCTGGTGGTCCTGGAGAGCACCACCTGGCCCGGCACCACGGCCGAGGTTCTGGCGCCGATCCTTGCCTCAGGCGGGCTCAGGGTGGGGGAGGAGATCTTCGTGGGGTTCAGCCCCGAACGCGAGGACCCGGGCAACGCGCAGTTCAACACGCGGTCGATCCCCAAGATCGTCTCGGGCATGGGCGCGCGGGCAGGGGACCTGGTAGAGGCCTTCTATGCGCGCGTGGTCGAGCGCGTCGTGCGCGTGCCCGACACGCAGACCGCCGAAGCGGTGAAGATCACCGAGAACATCTTCCGCGCGGTCAACATAGCACTCGTGAACGAGCTGAAGCTGATCTACGATGCCATGGGGCTGGACGTCTGGGAGGTGATCGACGCGGCCGCCACCAAGCCCTTCGGCTTCATGCCGTTCTATCCAGGCCCGGGCCTCGGCGGGCACTGCATCCCGATCGACCCGTTCTACCTCACCTGGAAGGCGCGCGAGTTCGGGGTGCCCACGCGGTTCATCGAGCTGGCGGGCGAGATCAACACCGCGATGCCCGCCCATGTGATCGCACGGCTGCGCGAGGTGGTGGACCGCGACAGCGGGCGGGGGCTCAGGGGCGCGGAGATCCTGCTGGTGGGCGTGGCCTACAAGAAGAACGTCGCCGACATGCGCGAAAGCCCGGCGATGCGG
>JBGTLW010000214.1:0-14080 GCA_041743835.1 Phycisphaeraceae bacterium
GCTTCTTGCCGCCGCCGCCACCGCGTCCGCCCTTGCGGTTGCGTGGGCCGTCGCCGGGTCGCATGGTTGCCGCCATGCCGGTGGGCACGTGGTCGGGGTGGTCGGTGAGGATGGTGATGTCCATCTTGATGAGCTTCTGGATGGCGGAGAGGAAGGCTCGTTCCTCGGCATCGCAGAAGGAGATGGCTTTGCCGGATTCGCCTGCCCGTGCGGTGCGGCCGATGCGGTGGACGTAGCTCTCGGGGTCGTTGGACAGGTCGAAGTTAAAGACGTGGGACACGCCATCGACGTCGATCCCGCGCGACGCGATATCGGTGGCGATCAGAACGTGGACCTTGCCCGCGCGGAACGCGCTGAGGCTGCGCTCGCGTTGGCTCTGGGTCTTGTTGCCGTGGATCGCAGCGGAGGGGACGTTCTCCTGTTGCAGGAACTTGGCGACCTTGTCCGCGCCGTGCTTGGTGCGGGTGAAGACGATGGCTCGGGTGATCGACAGGCTCTCCAGCAGGTGGGTGAGCATGGCGGGCTTGTCTTTCTTGTCCACGAAGTACACAGCCTGCTCGACGCGGTCGGCGGTGGCGCTGTTCGCGGCGATCTGCACGTACTCGGGGTTCTTCAGCAGGCCGTTGGCAAGATCGCGGATCGCGGCGGGCATGGTGGCGCTGAACATCAGCGTCTGCCTTTCCTTGGGCGTCTTGGCGACGATCTTGCGGATGTCGGGGATGAAGCCCATGTCCAGCATGCGGTCGGCCTCATCGAGGACGAGCACCTCAAGCTGCGTGAGGTCCACGTAGCCCTGGTTGCCAAGGTCCATCAGCCGGCCGGGCGTGGCGATCAGGACATCGACGCCGGCCTGGAGCTTGCGGACCTGGTGGTGCTGGCTGACCCCGCCGAAGACCACCGCGCCGCGGAGGCTCATGTGTCGGCCATAGGCCTGGAAGCTCTCGGCGATCTGGCCGGCGAGCTCGCGGGTCGGGGCGAGGACGAGGCATCGCGGACCTTTGCCCTTGCCGGGGCGTGGGGTTTCCGCGAGGTGATGGAGGATGGGCAGGGCGAAGGCTGCGGTCTTACCCGTGCCGGTCTGTGCGCACCCCATGAGGTCGCGTCCCTCCATGATGTGGGGGATGGCCATGGCCTGGATGGGCGTGGCGGTTTCGTAGCCTTCCTCCACGATAGCGCGCAGGATGAGCTTGGAGAGGGGGAGTTGGTTGAATTGCATGGGCATGGTTCCGGGGGTTGGGCCGACCGGATGATTCCGGGCGGGCCAGGGGCGTGGGTGCGGTCCGTATCGGTGGCGACAGCGGTCGCCGGGTTAAGGACCGGCCGGAACGCATGCAACTGCTCTCATGTGGGGTCCGGCGGGGTCCGCTACATGCGGTGGCCGCGCCGGGCAGGAGGCGGTTGGGAGCTACACAGTATATCGGCAAATCGATTCGCGTGTGTTGAGTGTCCAGAAAAAAGCGCGGCAGCGCCATCTGAACCGCCTTGCAGGCCCCGTGAAGCGGGTTTTAGCGGTTGTCCACAGCGGGCGCCCGCAGCACAGCGATGATGGTCGAACGATGTGAGTTGCATCTTTTACACCTGCGGCATGATGGTCTTCGCTCCGGGCGTTCTAAGATGGATAGACTCGCACACGATCTCCGAGGCCTCCCATGACCACCCCCACCCCCACATCACAAACCCCGCCCCAGCCCGCGCCCACCCCAAACCCCACGCCCGACACCGAGGTGCCAGCCAGGCCCAGGCGTAAGCTGGTTCGCCGGTTGTTTTATGTGGCGGTGGGGGGATTGCTGGCGGTGTTCGTGATGGTGGCACTGCTGCCGACGCTGCTGAGCACGGGGCCGGGCAAGAATCTGGTGCTCGGCTTAGTGAACGGTGCGTTGGATGGCCGGGTCGAGGCGCAGTCGTTGAGCCTCGGGTGGTTCAGCGGGCAGAAGGCGGCTGGCGTGGAGGTCACCTCGCCGGGCGGCACGCACCTCGTGCAGAACATGAACATCGACGCCCCGAGCCTGTCGCTGTTTTCCGTGGCGATGGGCTCGCGGAATCTTGGCGACATCCACACCACCGCGGACGCGATCGCTCTGAACACCAACGCCCAGGGAAAGCTCGACCTCCCGGGCGCGGCAGCCAAGCCATCCACAAAACCCGCATCCAAGCCCACGCCAAGCGCAGACCCGACCGGGCTGCTCGGCGACATCGACACACGCATCACCGTGAAGGTCGGCAAGATCACCTACCAGGAGCCCGGCCAACCCACGCGCGAGCTGCGCGATGCCGACCTGCTCACCGAGTTGCAGGACGGCCGCAAGCTCAACTTCGCCTTCACCGCACAGGTCATCGACCCTGCGGGTGACGGGCAACTGGATATAAAGCTGAACATCGATGGCCTGACCGACGCGGCGGGCAAGTCACAGCCGGACAAAGCCACGATTGATGCGGACATCACCATCAAGGGCGTGTCGTCCGCGATGCTGGCTGCGGTGTCGGGTGTGGCCGTGTTGCCCGATTACCTTGGCCCGACACTCAACACCCACGCGACCGCCAAGGGCACGCTGAGCAACTTCACTGCGGATGTCACGCTGCCTGACCTCACGCTGCCCGCGGGCGAGGGCAAGACGCTGGCGCTTACCTCGGGTCGGTTGGATGTTCGGCCGGGCGCGGCGGCGGACACGCTGGCGCTGAACTGGCGCGGGCAGGCCTCGGCTGGCGGTGTGACCGAGAGCGTCAGCCTTGACGCCACGCTTGCCCACCTCTTCGACGACACGCCGATGGGCATCGTGCTGGCTGGGAAGAAGCTCCCTGTGCCGCTGCTCGATGCCCTGGGCGGGCTGGGCACGAAGCTCACCGCCACGGTGGGCGACACCATGGATTTCACGCTCAACGTCGCGGGTCATGAGCAGGGCGGTTACGCGTTCGACGGCAGCATCACAGCCCCCCGCCTGCGTGGGCCGATAGCTGGGCGTTACTTTGGCGAGGAGGCCCGGACCCTGATCGAGGTGCAGACCCCGTCGCCCCTGAGCGCGACGCTCACGCCCGCGGCCTACGACCTGTGGACGGCCGACGCGGCGACCGGGAAGCCCGCGAACTATCGCTTGGGTGAGGCGTTGTCGGCCGCGTTGGATGTCACGGGTCTTCGGCTGGTGATGCTCCCGACGCCGGAGGGTGAGGATGCTGGTCCTTTGGGTGTTCGGCTGGACGCTGCTCAGAGCTGGGTGGCGTTTGAGCTCAGCAGCCCGCGTGGGGTGGTGGTGCGTGGCGAGCCGGCCGGCCGGTTTGCGTATGAGCCGTTTGTGATGGACGTGCGCAGCCGCAACCTCGCGTCCATCGAGATCGTCAGTCAGCTCCAGGCGATGGTGGAAGAAGCAGTCCGCCAATCCCAACCCGCCCCCCCCGGAAACGCCCCCGCCCCCGGAAACGCCCCCGGCGCTGAGGCTGGCGTACTGAAGCCGCGCGGCTTGTTGGACTCGAAGACGACGGTGCAGAATCTGTTTGATGCGCGTGGCGTCATGGCGTGGCGCGGCGCGACGATCGACAGCAGGACCACGATGACCGACGTGCCCGCCACCCTGCCGGACATGCTGGCTAACCAGGGCGGGAAGCTGGCCGCGATGACCGGCGAGCTCATCACCGGCGACGCGGTGATCGTGCAGAAGCCCGGCCAACCCGGCACCCTTGTGGCGAATGTCGATGCGACCAACCTCAAGGGACGTATCCCTGCCAGGATCACCGACGATGGGTTTATTGAACTCAGCGATGACATCACACTGTCGTTGGTGGTCACCGAGGAGACCTCGCGGTCCTGGCTTGGCGGTGCGCACCCGTTGTTTGCCGACGCCGTCGCGTCTGAGCCGGGCAACCCTGTTCGGGTGGTGGTGAAGAAGGAAGATGTCCGCATCCCGACCGATGGCTCGTTCGACATCGCGACGCTCAAGATGCAAGGCTCGATCAACCCCGGCACACTGCTGATGCGCCGCAGCGGGTGGATCGATCAGGCGGCCTCGGCATTGGTCAGCCAGATCGCGGGCAGACAGGTGGATCGGCGGGGCGAGGTGAAGTCCTATGCCGCGGCCTTCTCGCCGATGAACTTTGCGCTTCGGGATGGCGTGGTGACGACATCGGAGCTGTGGATGGTCAGCGAGGACATGGGCATCGGCTTCCAGGGCTCGGTGGACCTTACAACCAATCAGATCCAGAAGATGGGTGTGGGCATCCTCGGCGGGACGTTCATGGCGATGGCACGCGGCGACCGCCAGCGGATCGACCCGCAGGGCGTGTGGGAAGTGCCGATCTCCGGCAGCGTGAGCGCCCCGAGGCCGGACCTGGCGGGGCTGTTCGTGGCCAACCTCGATCAAATACTCGACACCACCGGGCGAAATGTTGATGGTGAGGCTGGGCAGTGGATCGGACTGGGCAAAGTGGTGCTCGGTGAAATCGGGAAGAAGCGGGGGAAAGAGGGTAAGTACACGTACAACTGGTCGCCCACCGAGCCGGCGCAGGCGTTCGCTGCGCAGTTCAAGCCCCCGCCGGTGGAAACCGCCGCCCAGCCACAGGATGCCGGGGCCACGCAGGATGAACCTCAAGCGCCGCCCGAGCAGCCGCGGCGCAAGACCGAAGAGGAACTCGCCCGCGAGGTGCTTCGGGGCATCTTTGGTGGCGGTCGTTAACCGCGAGGCTCGCGTGCATGTGGTAACGTGGTGCGCGAGGGGCACGGGTGGATGCGCCCGGCTGCACGCCACCTTTGCTGATCCACGATCGACCACCACCCACCACGACAGACCCGCACGCTATGGAATACCGACGCTTTGGCCGGACTAATCTGCAGATGCCTGTCTTTTCCACCGGCGGGATGCGCTACCAGCAGGGCTGGAAGGACATCCCGTTGTCGGAAGTCGAGGCCGAAGTTCAAGCCAACCTTGAAAAGACCATCCGTGCATCGATCGGCCTCGGTATCAACCACATCGAAACCGCGCGGGGCTACGGCCCGTCCGAGCGACAACTCGGGCAGGTCCTCCCCAGCTTCCCCCGCGATGAGTTGATCGTCCAGACCAAGATCGGCCCCGAGGAAGACCCCAAGACATTTGTCGCCAACTTCCACGAGTCGCTCGAACGCCTGAAACTTGAGCACGTTGACCTGCTGGCGATCCACGGCATCAACGATGAACACAAGCTCCTCCAATCGGTCGGCGAGGACGGGCAGGGGGGCTGCCTCGAAGCTGCGCGAGAGTTGCAGAAGCAGGGCAAGGCCCGGTGGATCGGTTTTTCCACGCACGCGCCGCTCGATGTGATCCTCGAGACGATCAACACCAAGGCTGAGCATCACGGTCACGTCGGCTTCGATTATGTGAACCTGCACTGGTATTACATCTTTCAGCGGAACTGGGCCGCGGTGCAGGCGGCCACCGAGGCGGACATGGGTGTGTTCATCATCAGCCCCAGCGACAAGGGCGGCAAGCTGTATGCGCCGCCGAAGAAGCTAGTGGCCTTGTGCAACCCGCTCTCGCCAATTGTGTTCAATGACCTGTTCTGTCTCAGCCATGAGGAGGTGCACACGCTGAGCATCGGCGCAGCCAAGCCCAGCGATTACGACGAGCACCTCAAGACGCTCAAGCTGCTTGGCCACGCCGAGCAGATCCTCTCGCCCATCATCAAGCGCCTGCGCCACGCGATGAAGCAGGCGATCGGCAGCGGGAACCCCGAGGCTTTCTCGTGGGACCTGCCCGACCACCGCCAGGCGCCCGGCGGGCTGAACCTGCCGATCATGGTCTGGCTGCGCAACCTCGCGGTGGGGTGGGACATGGTGGACTACGGCAAGATGCGGTTCAACCTGCTGGGCAACGGCGGGGACTGGTTCCCCGGTGCCAAGCCCGCGGATGTGCTGGACAGCATCAGCGACGCGGACCTGCTCAAGGCTGCGACTAGCTCCCCCGTCCCCGACCGCATCCCGCAGCTTGTGCGACAGAGCGTCGCGCTGCTCGGCGGCGAGGAAGTGAAGCGGGCGAGTAAGGGGTGATAGGGATACGGGAGCGCGCGGCGGGTTCCTTGCGCCAAAGCCGAGGGATGGCAATCCCTCGGCTTTACCCCGGAGACCCCGGTGTTGCCACGCGATTTACGCTTTTTAGCCGCCCTCACCCGAAGAAGCCGCTGACCGCGGCACCCAGAAACAGCAGCACCACGAACGGCCCGATGATCAGCAGCATGTACAGCACCAGCGCTTCAAGCGAATCCATGTCTAGCAGCTTCATGCAGGCGCCCATGAACACAATCAGCGAAGCCCCAAACGCCATCATCGTCTCGACGCCCATGACGCTGACGCCCCCCGTCATCAGGTAGATGAGGATCAGCATGGTGTCGCTTGCCGCGGCACTGCACAGCGCCACAGCCATGAGCTTGAGCAGGGCGGTGCCCACGCCGCCGTAGCTCGTGCCAAACAGCCGGGCGACCACGAAGATGCCCACAAACAACAGCGGCACCTGGATCAGGAACCGCACCGCCGCCAGCGCGACACGCGAGGCCCCCAGCGCCAGCCCCGACAGGCTGCCCGATGCGCTGTAATCAAACACGGAGTGGCCCATGTTTGAGATCACCAGCACCACAGCCGACACACCGGACAGGATCAGCGGCAACTGCACATTGTCGAACCTGTGCTGACGCTCTGCCTCCGCAGCCATCTCTTCATCGCGATTCGCGCGGGCGTCGATATCCGCGGCAAGGGTCTTGTTCACCTCGCTTTGGGCGATAACCTTCGCGGCGGTGGTCATGGTGTCTGCGGCCGGGTCGGTGATGACCTTGGTCTGCACCTTCCTGCCTTCCCGGAGGTTCAGGCCACAGTTGATGCAGATGATCGCCTCTGGTTTGATCCTGGACCCGCAGCCCGGGCACTTGGTGGGGTCGGTGCGTGACAGGGCCGGGGCGGTGTCGGACGCTGGCGTGCTTGGCTTGGCGGTCGGCTCGTCGAGGTCGATCTCGTAGCCTTCCACGACTGGCTTCGCGGCCGGCTTGGGCGAGTCAGCTACCACCGGCGGGCCGATGGCCTCCACCTTCCCGCTGGCAAGCGCCGGGATGCGGAACTGCTGCGAGCACTTGCAGCGGACCTTCTTACCGCCCAACTCGATGGTCCAGCGATAGGCCTTGTCGCAGTTCGGGCAGCGGATGATGGGGGTGTCCGGCTGGCTCATATGATTCCTGTGCCCAGAAGGCTCACCGCTGGGCCGTGACTTGTCAAGCCACAGCAACTATCCTCTATGCTCTAGAACTGCCCTCACGCAGCAAGGAAGCTTTGGCCATGCCCGTCCCCATCCTCGACCTGACCGCCCAGCACGCACCCATCCGCGCCCAGATCGACGACGCGATCCGCCAGGTGATCGACGACAACGCCTACATCCTCGGCCAGCACGTCCTGACGTTCGAGGAAAATCTGGCCGCGGCCTGCGGCACCAAGCACGCGATCGGCGTCGCGTCGGGCACCGATGCGCTGCTGGTGGCGATGATGGCGATGGGCATCGGCCCCGGCGACGAGGTCATCACCACCCCATTCACCTTCTTCTGCACCGCGGGCTGTGTCAGTCGGTTGGGCGCGACGCCGGTGTTCGTGGACATCGACCCACGCACCTACAACATCGACGTGGACCTGATCGAGGCGGCCGTCACCCCCGCGACCAAGGCCATCATCCCCGTCCACCTCTTCGGTCTCAGCGCGGACATGGACCGCATCCTCAGGATCGCCAAGAAGTACGGCCTGCGGGTCATCGAGGACGCGGCCCAGGCCATCAACGCCCGCTACAAAGGCAAAACCGTCGGCACGATGGGCGACGTGGGCTGCCTGTCCTTCTACCCCTCCAAGAACCTCGCGGGCCCCGGCGACGGCGGCGCGATCATCACCGACAACGACGACCTCGCACAACGCATGGTCCAGCTCCGCAACCACGGGCTCCGCCCAGGGACGGGATATGAGTTCACGATGATCGGCGGGAACTTCCGGCTCGATGCGATCCAGGCCGCGGTCCTCAACGTCAAGCTCCCTTACCTCGACGCCTACACCGAAGCCCGCCGCGCCCACGCCGACCGCTACACCCGCAAACTCGAAGAAGAAAACCTCGCCCCGCCCTCAGAGCCGGGCGATTACTACCACGTGTACAACCAGTACACGCTCCGTGCCCGTGGTTCTGGCCGCGAACCCCTGCGTCACCACCTCACCGCCTGCGAGATCGGCAACCGCATCTACTACGAGAAGCCGTTGCACCTCCAGCCGTGCTACAAGCACCTGGGATACAAGCCCGGCTCGCTGCCCGAGGCGGAGAAAGCCGCGGACCAGGTGCTCTCCATCCCCTGCTTCCCCGAGATGACCCTCGAGCAGCAGGACCAGGTCATCACAGCCGTCCGCCAGTTCTTCCTCGGCGACTAACCTCCGCCGCGTCCTGCTCAGCGACTCCCGCTCGTGGCAAGACGCCCATGCAGCAAACCACCGTGACCCAACCCACCCCACCAGCAGCACCTCCGGGTGCCCCCCAGCCCGCGGCCGCGGCACCCGTCGCAGACGCGGCTCAGCCCATCGTCCGCGTGGTGGACCTGCACAAGTCGTTCGGCAAGCTTGTGGTGCTCGATGGCGTGACGCTGGATATCGAGCGCGGCAAGACGACCGTCATCCTCGGGCCATCGGGCACCGGCAAGAGTGTGCTGCTCAAGCACATCGTCGGCCTGCTCCGGCCGGACAAGGGCCAGGTCCTCTTCGAGGGACAGCACGTGGACACGATGACCCAACGCGAACTGATCGCGGTGCGTCGGCGGGTCGGCTTCCTCTTCCAGCAAGGCGCTTTGTTCGACTCGATGAGCGTCGAGCAGAACATCGCCTTCCCGCTGATCGAACACACCAAGCTGACCCTTGCGGAGCGGGCCGAGGCGGTCGCGCGCGGGCTGGCGATGGTGGGGCTGTCGGGCACGCAGAAGAAGATGCCAGCCGAGCTCTCCGGCGGTCAGCGCAAGCGGATCGCGCTGGCGCGGGCGATTGTCCTTGAACCGTCGCTGGTGCTCTACGACGAGCCGACCACCGGGCTGGACCCGATCCGTGCGGACGTCATCAACGAGCTCATCATCACCCTCGCGACGCACCTGGGCATCACCAGCATCGTCGTGACCCACGACATGGTCAGCGCGAACCGCATCGCCGACCGCATGGTGCTGCTCTACGACGGCAAGATCGTCGCCGACGGCACGCCCGAGCAGTTCCTCAAGTCGGAGAACGACCGGGTGCAGCGGTTCATCAAGGGTCAGGCCGACGAGGAAGACCTGAAGAAGATCCGCCGGGCGTTCGACACACCCAACGGGGCCCGCGCGTAACGCGCGGACAGGCACCCCGCCGACCGGGTAGAATCGCCGCTATGGAACAGGAGCGCAACCGCAACATCGCTGTGGGACTCACCGCCTTAGGCGGGCTGATCGGCCTGCTCGCGCTGCTGTTTTTGTTCGGCTACATGCCCTCCTTCATGCAGAAGGGCTACATCGTCGAGATCACCTACCCCACCGCCGGCGGGCTTTACACCGGCAGCCGTGTCCGGCTCAACGGCATCGACGTCGGCGAAGTCGAGCGGGTCCAGCTCACCGTCCCCGCCGGGTCGGGCGTGCAGGTGACCGCCCGCCTTCAGCCGGACATCCGCCTCCCGCAGGGCATCACCGCCACCGTCGCATCGCCGCTGCTGGGCGGGGCGTCTTCGGTGGAGCTGGTCATCGACGATGTGGCGGTGCTCGGTAACGGCAGCTTGCCGACCGATGGCTCGGCACGGATCGAGGGGCGCATCGGATCACTTGAAACGCGATTCGCGGCGGAGCTGAAATCCGCCATCGAAGGCCCGGCCGCGCAGTTTGAAGCGCTCACCGCCAGCTTCACCGAGCTCAGCGCCGAGTGGCGGGCTGTCGCCACCAACCTCAACGCGCTCACCGAGCAGCGCGACACCGACGCGGTCGATGCGGGGGAACTCGCCGGCAATCTGGCGACCGTGCTGGCCCGCGCCGACAGCCGCCTCGCGCAGATGCAGGAGGCCATCGACCACATCAACGCGTGGGCCGGCGATGAAAAACTGCGCAGCGACTTCAAAGCCACCGTCAGCAACACCGCCGCCGCGTCCGCCAACCTCGACGCGACCATGAAACGCATCGAGCAGCGCGTCGTCGCTGTGGCAGACGACCTCTCCAAGGTCACCGCCTCCGCCAACCAGCTCCTCGCCACCGCACAGGCCGGGGAGGGCACGGTCGGCAAGATGCTCAGCGACCCCGCGCTCTACAACAACCTCAACGACTCCGCCCAGCGCCTGCAAAAAGCCCTCGACGAGGCCCGCCTGCTCATCGAGAAGTGGAAATCCGAGGGCCTGCCCGTGCAGTTCTAAACCGAGTTTAGCCGCGGGACTTGTCCCGCGCGTGGCTCACACGCCGAGCAAACGCAGCCGCTAAACTCTCTCGACATGAAGTACTTGCTCATCATCCCCGACGGCGCTGCCGACTTCCCGCTCGACCATCTCGACGGCAAGACACCCCTGGAAGCCGCGCACACCCCGCACCTCGATGCGCTGTCCCAGCGGGGCCGGCAGGGCACCGTGGCCACCACGCCCAAGGGCATGGCCTGCGGGTCGGATGTCTGCTCCATGTCCCTGCTTGGGTACGACCCGCAGCGGTACCACACAGGCCGCGCACCCCTCGAAGCCGCCGCGCTTGGCATCCCGCTTGGCGACAAAGACTGGGTCTTCCGCGTCAACCTCGTCACCGTGATCGATGGCCACATGCAGGACCACTCCGCGGGGCACATCACCTCCGCCGAGGGCCGACAACTGCTCGAAGAATTCGCACCGCTCTGCGACCTCGAAGGGGCCGCGCTCTTCCCCGGCGTGAGCTACCGCAACATCATGGTCGATGCCTCCGGCCGCGACTGGACCGAGTTGGCCACCACCGCGCCGCACGACATCCCCGGCGAGCCGATCCGCAGGCACCTGCCCGTCGGTGGCGAGCACGCCGCGATGCTCCAGAACCTCATCGCCCAGAGCCAGGTCTTCCTTCAAGGCCACGAAATCAACAAGACCCGCCTCGAGATGGGCGAGCTCCCCGCCACACACCTCTGGCCATGGGGCCAGGGCACACGCCCAGCCATGCCCCCCTTCCTGGCGACCTACGGCCTCCGCGGCGCGATGATCACCGCGGTGGACCTACTCGCGGGCATCGCATCCTTCATCGGGCTCGATCGACTCGATGTCCCCGGCCAGACGTCGTACCACGACAACGACTACGAGGCCACCGGCCGATACGCCATCAAGGCCCTGGACAGCTACGACCTGGTCTGCGCCCACATCGAAGCCCCCGACGAGGCCGCCCACGCCGCCGACGCCGACACCAAAGTCGCCGCCATCGAAGCCATCGACCGCCACGTCATCGGCCCGTGCATCACCGCGCTCGAGTCGCGCGGCGAGCCCTACCGCGTGCTCATCCTGCCCGACCACTACACCGCTGTGGACACCCGCAAACACGACCCAACCCCCGTCCCCTTCGTCATGGCAGGCGAAAAGGTCCGCAGCATCCTGCAACGACCCTTCACCGAAGCCAACGCCAACGAATCCGACCTCCACATCAAGCACGGCCACGAACTCATGGAATACTTCCTCCGCAGCGGGTTAAACTAACGACCCGCAGCCAGAGCGGTTCCAGGCGACCTTAGCGTCTTTGCGTTTGTTCAATGTTTCTCACCCAGCCTCAGGGGTTCCCCATGAAGATCACCGGCTTCGAGTTGTTCAAAGTCCCGCCCCGTTGGCTGTTCCTCAAGGTTACCACCGATGAGGGCATCGAGGGCTGGGGCGAGCCGATCGTCGAGAGCAAGCCCGACACCACCGCCGCGGCCGTGCGCGAGTCGTTCGACCTCGTGCTCGGCAAAGACCCCGCCCACATCGAAGACCACGTCAACATCCTGCTCCGCAGCGGGTTCTACCGCCACGGCCCGGTCATCAACTCCGCCATCGCCGGCATCGAACAAGCGCTATGGGACATCAAGGGCAAGGCGCTCGGCGTGCCCATCCACCAACTGCTCGGCGGGCCGGTGCGAAACACCATCCGCATGTACGGCTGGATCGGCGGGGAGATGTACAAAACCACCGATGCCGACATCCGCAAGCAGGCCAAGGACATCGTCGGCCGCGGCTACACGGCGATGAAGATGAACGTCTGTGGCCCAACGGGGATGCTCGCAACCTTTGCCGACATCGACGCCGTCGCCGCGCGAGCCGCCGCCGTGCGTGAGACCATCGGGCCGGACCTCGACTTCGCCATCGACTTCCACGGCCGGGTCCACCGCGCACTGGCAAAGCAACTGCTCAAGGTGCTCGAACCGATGCGGCCGCTGTTCGTCGAGGAGGCTGTGCTCCCCGAGCACAGCGAGCTGTTCCCCGAGCTCGCGGCAAGCACGACGATCCCGCTGGCCGCGGGTGAAAGGCTCTTTAGCCGGTGGGATTTTAAGCGAGTCCTCGGCCCCGGCGGGCTGGCGATCATCCAGCCTGATCTCTCGCACGCGCTGGGCATCTGGGAGTGCCGCAAGATCGCCGCGATGGCGGAGGCCTACGACGTCGCCATCGCCCCGCACTGCCCGCTTGGCCCGATCAACCTCGCCGCGTCGCTCCAGCTCGACGCCTGCTGCCCCAACTTCCTCATCCAGGAACAGAGCGAACTCATGCACTACAACAAGGGCGGCACCCTCACCGGCTACCTCAAAAACCCCGACACGCTCACCACCAAAGACGGCTACCTCCCCGTCCCCACCGCGCCGGGCCTGGGCATCGAGATCGACGAAGAAAAAGTCCGAGCCGCCACCCAACACACCCACACCTTCCAACCCACCATCTGGCGCCTAAAAGACGGCTCCTACGCCGAGTGGTAACCCCCGAAGCCCACGGACTCCGTCCGTGGGTCTCCCCCCTCTCCCCCACTCACTTTCCACTCACCCCCACCCCTACCCCACCTCCACGAAACACCCCCGCAACCGCCGACGAAACTGGAACGGCAAAACCAGCAACCAGACCCCAAAGACGATAACCACCACCAACAGCACTACGATGATCGGTATGACCCACGGCACGCCGGGGTACTGCTGCCCGAGTACATGTAGCGTCCACCCGGTGCTCGGCATGGCACCCGAGCCGCCCCCACAGGTCGTACCCACACCCCAGGCAACCCACATCACAGCCCACCACGCCAATCCAACGCCCACGAATCCGACCTCCACATCACCCACGGCCACGAACTGATGGAGTACTTTCTACGCAGTGGGTTGGTTTGACGGGCAAGGGGGCTTTTTATGCATGCACGGATTGTTGAAGTGCCATGTAATATTTTATGCAACCACCATACGCATTGCTAAAATCTGTTTCCGCGAGGAATACCGAGGCTTGACCTCGATCATTTTCCAAATGATGCATCACTTTGTTACGCACTTGAAAACTCTTTAAGCATTGTGTCTGCAGGTCGAGACTGATGTCGCTTGCATCGTAAAAAAGCAGCGGGAGTATTTCAATAAGCAGAGATGCTCCACACGCCTTCAACAAGCGATTGGCTAAACTTTTCGCACTTCCACTTTGATTCAAAGTGGTGATCCGATCTTTGACAATTCTTCCGATGATGCCTTCAGTTGCCGCACATGCAAGCAGGAGTGCCGTCATATAATCATTGTCAAATGCATGTCGTATTGCCTTCAATGCCAAGCGCAGGTAGCCATAGGTTGCAACATCATGCCATGTAGATTCAAATCGAGACAACGTCGCTCTGTCGTAGGGGTCTAGAGGACTGACAAAATGAGCCCTGGTTGACTGTGCCGACGCAGCAACTACGCGTGGACTGTGAGAAAATGTCTGCGGTGTAATGATTGCTGACCACGGTGTTTCCTGGCGCTTAATAAGTGGGCCCTCGTACTCCAGTGCCGAGTAGTGAGCTTCCCCCCAAGTGACGGGCGCGGGGAACAACATGGTTAAGCGGCCTGGTGCTTTGCTTCGTAGGCCGCGGGACTCATATAGTTTAGCGTCGAGTGCAGACGCTGGCGATTATAAAACACCTCGATGTAATCGAA
>JBGTLW010000215.1:0-5777 GCA_041743835.1 Phycisphaeraceae bacterium
CTGATAGACCTCTTCCATCTTGTCCACCCGGCCGTGGCAATCGACGCACGACACGCCCTTGGTCACGTGGGCCTCGTGGTTGAAGTACGCATAATCGGGCAGGTCGTGGACCTTCACCCACTGGATCGGGTCGCCCGTGGCGTAGCTCTCCCAGACGGGCTTGAGCTTCTCGCTGCCCTGCCAGATGCCCGACAGGCTCGTCGCTTCGCCGGTGATGGGGTCGGTGCCCGGTGCGTGGCAACTGATGCAGGTCTGGGTGGGGGGGATGGCTGCGAACGCGGCCTTATCCACCGTGGTGTGGCACACGCGGCAATCCATGCCAAGCTGCCCGACGTGGACCTCGTGGGAATAAGGCACGGGCTGCTCGGGCATGTAGCCCACGTCGAGTGTGTCGGCCGAGGCGCCGTAGGTCCACAGGATGATGGCGTAAGGCCCCGCGCCCATCCCTCCGAGGATAGCCAACGGCAGCAGGTAATTGACCCACCGCGGGAACACGAACTTCTTTGGCTGCGTCATCCCTTAGTACCAAGCCCTGACCGGTGCCCGAATCTTGCCGGGCCACGCGGCGGTCTATCACGCCCACGTTACACGCACTGCTCCCCCCGCCCCCGGATCCCCCGCCTCGCTTACAGGCCACAAGACCGGATTCTAGAGGCATATTCCCATTCGTCAAAACGGCCGAGCGGGCGTGAGAAGTCGTTATGGGCGTTGCGCTTGAGTCGCAACTCGGTAGGCCTGCCGGAGCGTTGCGTTTTGGGCGGTTGGGTCACTCGGGCAGGGCGAGCGCTTTGGCGCTTGGGCCGGTGAGCGCGAGGAGGATCATGGCGAGCGCTCCGGGGAGGATGCCGGGCAGCAGCGTCTCGGATGCCACGCAGGACGCCAGCGACAGGACCGCCGCCCCGACCATGACCAACCAGACCGTGAGCAGGCCCCGCGTGTAGCTGACCGGGTCCACCGGCTGCCCCCGCCAGGCTGCGCGGAAGCAGTGCGCACGCAGCAGGATGGCTGGGGGCAACACAAGCACGAGTACCAACAGCGACAGCACAAGGAACAGAAGCCCGAGCCCGGTGAGCTGGCCAGACGTGGCTGGTGACAACGTGCCCTGGATGACCGCGAACGCCACCAACGGCATCCCCACCATCGCCCGCCACGCCCACACCACCGCCTCCAGAGCATTGGTGCGCTCCAGCTCGGTCCCAAGGGCAGCGTCGTAACGTGAAGTGGTCATGGGGGGTGGCTCCATCGGGGGGGTGGTTGGGGAGTATATCGTGGGGGGTGGTTGGGGTGGCACGGGTGGGGTCGTGCGGCGGGGGGCCGTCGGGGAGTGGGCAAGTTGCAGATGAGACAACTGAACAACTCCGAAGCAAACTAACCGCCGTGTAACCAAGAGCACCAAGTCAAGACTTGCCTTGGCTTGTGTGACGGTCCTTCTTGGCGTTGTCGGCAGTGTAGAGTCCTTTCTCAATCGGTGGGACGGGCGTCCCGCCCGTCGCTTTTCGATGCACTTATTTTTCACGGGGCAAATTCAAAAGTACGTGTGGCTCGCTCAATGATATGTCCCATCGTTGTTGGATAAAATTGATTAAGACTAGGCCCCGCCGCCTAATCGCCTGTTCATCCCAAACGGGTTCTGATGCAACTGACCTTTCATTCGCCCAACCATGGCGCAATCCCTGTAGATCACCATCATTGCGCTTATGCTCTACTAAATACTCAAATGAACCACGCGGGATATCCTCTGCATCCCGACGTCTTGCTTTCTGAACACCGGGTTCGAGACGATCCGGCGTTCTTGGCTTTTGCAACACGAAATTGCCAAGAGAGGTGGCAATTTTTGCGTCAGCATCCGGGCCTAAATGCCGAATCGCATAGTCGCACCAGTCGGGTTGAGCATGGCGTCCCGGATAAACCGGTCGCACGTCACCAGGCGTGAGGTAGACACAACTATCGCCACTTAAATCGTACTCGTACTCTCGAAGCAAATAATTAAGATGCGGCCTCCAAGCAGCCCAGCCCCCTTTGAGTTTGTCTTGGCTGAGAAAGACCCGCCGCATATGGCTCTTTAGGCGAGTCTCTTTATAGGGCTTATTAGTTTTAGAGACAAGTTGGCGAATAAACTTGTTTAATGAGTTGGTACGAGTCCGATACAAGCGATTTGCTTCTTTCCAGAAAAACGGCCTGTTAGCGGACGCGCTTACACCAGTGAGAGCATGCAATACGAACTCGTGCCGTTCTATTTGCTGAAATGCGCCAGTGATATCATCTTCACTATAGCGACGCGATTCGTCACGGTCCCGCTCCCTAAGCAGCATGGCTAAAATCGCGGGGCGGAAAAAAGATTGCGAGCGAACGGATCCAATACGGAATAGCCAAATACGATGCTCTTTAATTAGTTCTGCGCTTGGATGCAAGGGGTGGTTGATTGCAAACCAAAGCGGGGCGGCATCCGACAAGCTTTGGGAATACTCACGGATCGAATCCAAAGAGAGATTCCCTCTACGCGCACGCTTCTCGCTAAACTCATTTTTTAGTAGGTCGTCAAGAAAATTTCCTATTCGTAGATGACGTCTCTGTTGTGCATCTTGATTGAAATAAACATACCAATGGTTTCGCAGGAAGTCATCGTCGGAAAGTGGCTCCGCCTGGTCATTCTTCGCTAGCCATTCATAGATTGTGAGCCAACAATCATTGATCTGATCCTTAGCATCCACGGCGCTTTGCTTTGTCTCACTGTTCTTCGCTCCATCAGCGATCAAACCTGTGACAAACAATAGGCGGTTTTTCAGCAGTTCAAGTTGGGAAAGTGGTCGCCCGCGGTTATTCATGCGTTCAAAAACAACACATGATTCAAGTTCTTTGGGCAGATGGTGATGAACGAACCTCAACCCGGCGCGAAGTTTTAATGCATAAGTCTCTGCTTCGCTGCAAGATATTTCGGCTATATTCCTGTCAAAAAATCGTTTGGCCTTATCAAGATTTCTGGTGTACGCCGTCGCTGCCTCTCTAGAGTCGATCCCCTGAAATATTTCTTCGATGAGATGATAGTGGCTCGGCGTGTCAACTTCATAACCCAAGCGGTAGACACTGGGGAAGGGGCGTACTGTTTCTTGATGCAAAGTGCTGATCGCCTCGCTATCAGAACCAAACCGATCAAATAGCGATTGAATTAACAGAAATATTGTGATGAGCCGCTGCTGGCCGTCGACGACATACAATCGCTCTAGACAGCTTGTCTCCCCATTCGTGTCTGCAAATTCACGCTCCTGCCATCGTAACCAAGCAGATTCGGCAACTGATTCCGTAGTAATGGTTCCTGTAAAATGATGACCGTCCGGCTCAATTGACGCTAGGTCTTGCCATAGATCGTCTACGTTAGATTCTTGCCAAGCATAACCTCGTTGATAAGCAGGAATCCGTAGGATTCGATTCTTAACCAGCGCCGGAAGAGTTATGATTTGCATGGTCATAATTCTGAGATGTCTGCTGATGGCTGTCAAGTACCGGGCATGGCTTGCGATTCCTCCGATCACGCCGGCGTGCCTGACGGCAAAACCGGCACCGGCGTCGCCGTCAGCCCCAGCGTGCTCGCCAAACGGTCGGTCGGTTGGGTGAGCCAGGCTTGGCGGTGGGCGGCTCGAAGGGCTAAAGGGTCAGCGAGGAACTCCCGGCGTTGTTGGGGGGTGAGGCGGTCGACTTTGCTCACCCAGTCCGGCGGGGTCACGCGCGTGGGGCCGGAGGCTTCGACGATGGCGAGGTGCATGGCCATGAAGCTGGGGTCCGCCAGCAGCCTCGGGAAAAGCTCGCCGGGGGCGGGCGGCTGGTAGCGGTCCAGGTCCTGCTGGAGCCAGAACAGTTCGCGGGGCGGGTGGGTCTCTTCGGGGATGGTGAGGATGCCCCGCCTTTGCAGCCAGCGCCCGAGGCCGGGGTGGGACACCAACACCGATAGCGGGATCGACAGAGCCAAGGGCCCGAGCACCGGGATCGTCCACACCATCAGCCCCGGCGTCAGCACCGTCGCCAGCACAAGCCCGATCACGCCGATCAGTGTGTGCGTGCGGTGGACGCTCGCGGCCTCGGCCCACGTCGTCCCCTCCGCGTCCCGCCGCTGCGCATCCCACGTCACCGATCGGCCCAGCAGCGTGTTCACCACAAACCTTGCGTGAAACATCATCAGGATCGGGGCGGTGAACACCGACACCAGCGTCTCCATGAGGATCCCGCCGAGCACTCCCATCTCCGAACCCATGCGCGAGATCGCGGGCCTTCGCGGCAGCAGCACCAGCGCCCACAGCTTGGGTGTGAGCAAGAGCAACAGCGTCAGGCCAAACAGCAGCAGCGCCTGGGTCTGGACCGACAGCTCCATCATGCCCGAGCTTGCACGGTTGTCCAGCAGTTCCACGCCCTGCCCCGACAGTGCGGCCCCGAAGCCCACCACCATGAAGCTCAGCCAGACCAGACTCGATGCGTAACTCATCACACCCACGAGCATGTGGCCCCGGCTAAAGGGGTGCATCCCGCGGCGCATCACCAGCTTGAGGTGTTGCAGGTTGCCCTGGCACCACCGCTGGTCGCGCTTGGCGAAGTCGATCAGCGTGTCGGGGCACTGCTCGTAGCTGCCGGCGAGGTCGTCAGCCAGGACGACGTGATACCCCGCGCTAACCATGAGCGCCGCCTCGACAAAGTCGTGGCTGAGGATGTGCCCGCCCAGCGGCGGCTTGCCCGGCAGCACAGGCAGGCCACAGTGGTCGATGAAGGGCTGGGTGCGGATGATCGCGTTGTGCCCGAAGTAGTTGCCCTGGCCATGCGACCAGAGCGAGAAGCCCGCGGCAAACATGTGGCCATAGGCCCCGGCCGCGAACTGCTGGGCCCGGCCAAAGAGCGAGGTCTGGAGCACGGGACGCGGCACGGTCTGGAGGATGCCGAGCTTCGGGTCGCGCTGCATCCGGCAGACCATCTCCACCAGCGTGGGCCCGGCCATGACGCTGTCGGCATCGAACACGATCATGTACAGGTACTTCCCGCCCCAGCGCTCGCAAAAATCTTTGATGTTGCCGGTCTTGCGTTCTGTGTTGTTGATGCGGTGGCGGTAGAACACCCGGCCGTCGGCGTTGTAACGCTTGAGGAAGTCTGCCCAGGCTCGTTCTTCCGCGAGCTGGATGTCCGGGTCGGTGGTGTCGCTGAGGATGAACAGGTCGAACGCGAAGCCGTCGGGCGTGAGCTGGAGCGAGCGCCAGGTCGCGGCGAGCCCCGCGAACACCCGGCCGGTGGGTTCGTTGTAGATGGGGACGACGATGGCGGTGCGTGGCAGGGGTCTTGCGACGTGCGAGTCGTCGCTGACATCTCGTCGGCTGGCCTGGCCGGAGGGCACGTCGTATCGGAACATCGCGCCGACCGTCGCCATCCAGAAGCCGATGGACACCCAGAACAGGAGGATGGTGAACAGCGGGAGGAGCACGACGTCGAGCAGGAGCCAGCCGTCGCTTGCGAGGATGTGATAGAAGAGCGCGCTAAAGAGCAGCGTGGTCCCAGCCGCCAGCCCGAACAGCACACAGCGATAGACCAGCGAGCGCTTCGCAGCGACGTCGGGGTTGAAGCTCATGCCACCGGGTTCCGAGCCACGGGCATGACCGGTTGGCCAATGAGGCGGTGACGCCAACCCAGCCACCAGCCGCGGCGGAGCAGTCGCGGGACTTGTCCGAGCGCGTGGGTGCGCATGGTTTGCGGGTGTTCGGCGGGCAGCACGGGTCGCGGCCGGGGCCTATGGCCACATGTTTGCC
>JBGTLW010000216.1:0-4424 GCA_041743835.1 Phycisphaeraceae bacterium
GATCGTCGGCGTGTCCGCGGCCCTCATCCCGTTCCTCGAGCACGACGACGCCAACCGCGCGCTGATGGGATCGAACATGCAGCGCCAGGCGGTGCCGCTGATCAAGACCGAGCCGGCCTACGTCGCCACGGGCATGGAAAAGGAAGTGCCCAAGTACTCGGGCATGGTCGTCCGTGCCGATCGCGGCGGGACGGTCACCTACGTGGACGCGCAGCGCATCATCATCGACAACGCGGACGAGTACGAGCTGCGGAAGTTCGTCGGGCTCAACGAGCGGACCTGCCTTAACCAGAAGCCGATCGTGTCGCTGGGCCAGAAGGTGACCAAGGGCCAGATCATGGCCGACGGCGCAGCCACCCACCAGGGCGAGCTGGCGCTGGGCAAGAGCGTGATGGTCGCGTTCAACACGTTCGACGGCTACAACTTCGAAGACGCCATCGTCATCTCGGAGCGCATGGTCAAGGACGACACGTTCACCTCGATCCACATCGAGGAGTTCGACGTGGAGATCCGCGAGACCAAGCTCGGCCGCGAAGAGTTCACCGCCGACATCCCCAACGTCTCCGAGAAGATGCTCTCGATGCTCGATGAGCACGGCATCATCCAGATCGGCTCTTACGTCCGCCCCGGCGACATCCTCGTCGGCAAGGTCAGCCCCAAGAGCAAGAGCGAACTGACGCCGGAAGAAAAACTGCTGCACGCGATCTTCGGCCGGGCCGGCGAAGACGTGAAGAACGACTCGCTGGAAGTCCCCGCGGGGACCGAGGGCATCGTGATCGGTGCCAAGCGGTTCAGCCGGCGGATGCACCTCAACGACGAGCAGAAGAAGCAGCTCCGCCGCGAGATGCGCGAGTACGAGGCTTCGCAGGACGAGAAGGCGGTTGTGCTGTTCCGCGAGTTCGTGGAGCAGGTCAACGAAGTCACCGGCACGCCGATGGTGGACCCATCCACCCGGCAGAAGGTCGCCCAGTCCGACATCACCGAGGTGGTGATGGAGCAGATCGGCGACTTCGACCTCAAGTGGATCAAGGGCAACAAGGAATCCAAAGAGCAGGCCGAGAAGCTCTACGAGCAGTACTGGCCCCGCATCGGCAAGATCGAGAAAGAGAAGCAGCGCAAGCTCGCGCACATGAAGCGTGGCGACGAGCTGCCCTCCGGCGTGCTCGAGATGGTCAAGGTTTACCTGGCCACCAAGCGTGCGCTGTCGGTCGGCGACAAGATGGCCGGGCGCCACGGCAACAAGGGCGTCATCGCCCGTATCGTGCCCGTGGAAGACATGCCGTTCCTCGAGGACGGCACCGCGGTGGACGTGCTGCTCAACCCGCTGGGCGTGCCCTCACGCATGAACGTCGGGCAGATACTGGAGACCCACCTGGGGTGGGCCTGTCAGGTGCTCGGCTTCCAGGCGGTGACCCCGGTGTTCGACGGCGCGACCGAGGACGAGATCCACGCCGCGATCTCCGAAGCCAACAGCTACGTCGACAAGCGGCTGGCGGATGTCGAGAGCACCGGCGTGCCCCACGGCCCGCACGAGCTCCTGGCCAAGATGCCCAAGGGTGGCAAGGTCCAACTCTACGACGGGCGCACCGGCGAGCCGTTCGACCAGAAGACGACGGTGGGCTTCATGCTCATCATCAAGCTGCACCACCTGGTGGACGACAAGATCCACGCCCGCGCCACCGGCCCTTACAGCCTCATCACCCAGCAGCCGCTGGGCGGCAAGGCGCGGACGGGCGGGCAGCGCTTCGGCGAGATGGAAGTGTGGGCGCTCGAGGCCTACGGCGCGGCGTACATCCTCCAGGAGTTGCTCACCGTCAAGAGCGACGACGTGGAAGGCCGTACCAAGATTTACGACAGCATGGTCAAGGGCACCAACACCCTCGAGGCCGGCATGCCGGTCGCGTTCGACGTGCTCTGCAACGAGATCAAGGGCCTTGGCCTGAACATCACGCTGGAGAAAGCCGAACTCGACGGCGGATCGATCCTGTAATGACCGGGGTGCGTGATGACGTGGTTGGATATGAGCGAACAGGCTTGGAAAGCGGGTCGAGTGCTGCAGAGCAACAGAAAGCATCGCGCATGCGCTAACAGATTTTATTACGCGGCATTCTCTGCGGTAACGGCCGAGTTACGCAAGCATAAGAGCAATTTCGCCTACGGTTACGAACATCCTCCTCATCGTGAGATAGGACGAGAGATCAAGCGAATGCTTACGAATTTTTCCAAGCAAGATCGTGATGATCTACGGGATGCCGTTAGGCGACTGTACGACGCTCGAATTGACGCCGACTACCACGCCAACGCTCCTATGACCAGCACCTTAACCCGTAATGCCATGCGCGATGCTCGGTTTGTGCTGACTAGTTTGGGGGTGCCGGTATGACCAAACAGGAAGCGATTGATCTTGTGAGCCGTCACCTTCGTAACCATCAGCCTGAGGGGTACCGGATTGAGGTTTTGCCTGACACCATTCGACAGGACGACGACTGGTGGTATATCGCGGTACGAGCAGATCGCGCCGACGTCCCCCGCTACGACTACTACAACGTGCTGGCAGTGATCGAGCGTGAAATTCAAGACGAAGACGACTCCAACAACATTTTGCTGGTGCCCGCTGCCGCGGGTGCTGCCTAAATACAGGTACTTACAATTATGGCTGAAGCACTATTTGATCGCGTGAACGACTTCGCCTCGGTGAAGATCAACCTGGCCAGCCCCAACGACATCCGGTCGTGGTCCTTCGGCGAGGTCAAGAAACCCGAGACCATCAACTACCGGACCTACCGCCCCGAGAAGGACGGCCTCTTCTGCGAGCGCATCTTCGGGCCCGAGCGCGACTACGAGTGCGCCTGCGGTAAGTACAAGGGCACCAAGTTCAAGGGCATCATCTGCGACCGCTGCGGCGTCAAGGTGACCCACTCGCGCGTCCGACGCAAGCGCATGGGCCACATCAACCTCGCTGCGCCCATCGTCCACATCTGGTTCTTCAAGGCCATCCCCTCCCACCTGGGCAACCTGCTGGGCATGAAGACCTCGGACATCGAGAAGGTGGTGTACTTCCAGGACTACGTCGTCACCGACCCCGGCGACACGCCGCTCAAGAAGCAGCAACTGCTCACCGAGGACGAGTACCGCCAGGCCTACCTTGAGTACGGCAGCGCGTTCGTGGCGCAGATGGGTGCCGAGGCGATCAAGGAGCTGCTGCTCACGCTCGACCTCCACGAGCTGGCCGCGACCCTCCGCGCCGACCTCAACGCGACCAAGTCCAAGCAGAAGACCAAGGACCTGTCCAAGCGGCTCAAGATCGTCGAGCAGATCCGCCACTCCGAGAACAGCCCCGAGTGGATGGTGATGGACGTGGTCCCCGTGATCCCGCCGGACCTCCGCCCGCTGGTCCTCCTGCAGAGCGGCAACTTCGCCACCAGCGACCTCAACGACCTCTACCGCCGCATCATCAACCGCAACAACCGGCTCAAGAAGCTGATGGACCTCAACGCCCCCGAGGTCATCATCCGCAACGAGAAGCGGATGCTCCAGCAGTCGGTCGATGCGCTGTTCGACAACGGCCGATGCCGCCGCCCCGTGCTCGGCTCATCCAACCGCCCGCTCAAGTCGCTCACCGACATGATCAAGGGCAAGCAGGGCCGATTCCGCGAGAACCTGCTCGGCAAGCGCGTGGACTACTCCGCGCGGTCGGTTATCGTCGTCGGCCCGGAGCTCAAGCTCCACCAGTGCGGCCTGCCCAAGAAGATCGCCCTCGAACTCTTCCAGCCGTTCATCATCCGCAAGCTCAAGGAGCACGGGCTGGTCGATACGATCAAGTCCGCCAAGAAGATGCTCGAGCGGCGTGACCCGGAAGTGTGGGACATCCTCGAAGAGGTCATCGACCAGCACCCCGTGCTGCTCAACCGCGCCCCGACGCTGCACCGCATGGGCATCCAGGCGTTCGAGCCGGTGCTCGTCGAAGGCAACGCCATCAAGATCCACCCGCTGGTCTGCACCGGCTTCAACGCGGACTTCGACGGCGACCAGATGGCCGTCCACCTGCCCCTGTCCGTCGAGGCCCAGGCCGAGGCAAGCCTGCTGATGCTGTCCCCGCACAACATCTTCAGCCCCGCCAACGGCAACCCGATCATCTCCCCCTCACAGGACATCGTGCTGGGCGTGTACTACATCACGTCCATGCCCGAGGCCCCGCCCGAGGATGTCGCCCGCGAACTCACCACCCGTAGCGCCGACCTGTCCAAGGACATGGTCAAGTCCATGCGCCGCTACCCCGACTTCAAGGACCCCGTCGAGGCCCTGATGGCCTACGACCTCAAGAAGATCGGCATTCACATGCCGATCGTGGTCAAGCTGCCCGAGGGCCGCTTCAAGGGCATCGTCAGCGACCAGAAGGGTCCGGTGAAAGACCTGCCCGAAAC
>JBGTLW010000217.1:0-5888 GCA_041743835.1 Phycisphaeraceae bacterium
CGAGGCGGGCCTGAGCAAGACGCAGCCGCTGCGCTGGGACGCGGGCCACGATAAACGCCGTGGCGACTTTGCCCACCTCGACACCCTCAAGCCCGCCGCCACGCCGACAGAGGATGTGCCCTGGAAGCTGGTGCTGGTGGGTACCGAATCCACCGATGAACTCATCGTCAACCTCGAGCTTCGGCGGGGTGGTCAGCAACTCAAAGTGACGGTCCCGCAGCTTATCCTTGGCGGGGCGGATGGCCTTGTGATCCACGACGGCAAGGCGTCTGCCTTTGACGACCACGACGCGTTCCGCTGGGTCACCCAATTCCGTGACGAGCGGTACGACGACGAAGACCGCGGCCGCCGATCCATGCGCATCACCGCGGAGGACATCCCCCGTTTCCTGGAACGGCTGTACCTGCTGCCCCAGTTGCCGGACCTGGACCTGCCCGAGCGTTACAGCCGGACCGAGCAGCAGATCAACCCGCGTCCACACATCGAGCTGTTCTCGCCCGGCTCGCGGGAGCAGCGCGAGCTCGCCCCCAGTGCCGCGAAGCAGCACCTGGTCGCGCGGGTGTGGTTCGACTACGCCGGCACACGCATCAACCCGACGCAGCCCGGCCGGTTTGTCCCGATTAACCCCACCGAGGCCCAGCCCGCCGAGGCGGTCGCGGGGGGCGGGGTCGCTGCGTCTGCGGTGTCCGCATCACGCGCCTACGCGGAAGCGGCCTCGGACACTGAATCCGACAACATCGATGCCGACGCCGACTTCGACCGCGACCCCGACCTTGAGCCCGAAAGCATCGAGCACCTGCCCGCGCAGGGCAAGCTGCTCCGCCGGGATCGGCGGGCTGAGATGAACGCGATCGGCACGCTGGGCGCGCTGGGCTTCCGTCAGGCGTCAAGTGAAGAGGGCAACACGCTGCTGCTGCCATCAAGGTCGATGTCCTCGGCCGTGGCGGCACTGCTCAACCGTGGCTGGGTGATTTTGGCTGACCGATTGTCGCTCCGTGGCGCGGGGCCGCCGGCACTGTCCATTACGTCGGGCATCGACTGGTTCGAGCTGCGTGGCGAGGTGACGTACACCCGCGCGGATGGTCAGTCGCAGTCGTTCGCGCTGCCCGACATCCTCAAGGCGGCGCGTCAGGGCCAGGCCATGATCCGCCTCGATGACGGGTCGCACGGCCTGCTGCCTGAGGACTGGCTGCGGGAGCACGGCCTGCTCACAGCCATGGGCGAGGTCCGCGAAGACCACCTGCGCTTCCGCACATCACAGGCGGCGCTGCTCGATGCGCTGCTTACGGAAAAAGAGCTCAGCAGCTTCGATGAGCCGTTCGCAAAAGCCCGGCAGACGGTGCGGCAGTTCGATGGCATCCTGCCGGTTGACCCGCCCGCGGACTTCCACGGCACGCTGCGCCCGTACCAGCGCGAGGGCCTGGGGTGGATGAGCTTCCTCCGCGACTTTGGCATGGGCGGCATCCTGGCCGACGACATGGGCCTGGGCAAGACGATCCAGGTGCTCGCGATGGTGCAGGCCCGGCGTGGCCGAACGAAAAACCAGAAATCCGCCGCCCAGGACCAGCCCGCGACGCATCTGCCCACGCTGATCGTCGCGCCGCGATCGGTGGTCTTCAACTGGATCGATGAGGCGGCAAAGTTCACGCCCGACCTCAAGGTCATCGCGTACAGCGGGACCGAACGGCAGACGCTCCGCCAACAGTTCGCGGACACGGACCTCATCGTCACCAGCTTCGGGCTGCTGCGGCGGGACATCGAGGATCTGGTCCAGCACGAGTTCGACTACATCGTGCTCGACGAGGCGCAGGCGATCAAGAACCCGTCCTCGCAGTCGGCCAAGGCCTGCCGGCTCTTGCCCGCGCGGCACCGCCTCGCGCTCACAGGCACGCCCATCGAGAACCACCTGGGCGATCTGTGGTCCATCTTCGAGTTCCTCAACCCCGGCATGCTGGGAGCCAACACGCGGTTCAACGACCTGGTCCGCAGCTCCACCACCGCCGGGGGCAACGGCTCGACGACGCTCGGCGATGCCGCCCCGGACCAACCAGCCCCGCCCATGATTGATCCACGCGCGATCGACGATGAGGACGACCTGGACCCCGACTCCGAGCAACCCGCTGAAGACCCACGCACCACGCTGGAGCAGGTCGCCACTGCCCTGCGGCCATTCATCCTCCGCCGGACCAAGAAGCAGGTGCTCAAGGATTTGCCCGAGAAAACCGAGCAGACCATCCACTGCGAGATGGAGCCCGCGCAGCGCAAGGTGTACGAGCAGCTCAAGGCCTACTACCGCAGCACACTGCTCAAGCAGATCGACTCGGCCGAGGGCATGATCGGGCCCGACGGCGGGCGCACCGCGCCCGGCGGCGTCGGGCGCAACGCGTTTATGGTCCTCGAAGCGCTGCTGCGCTTGCGGCAGGCGGCGTGCCACCCCGCGCTGATCGACCGCTCGCACCTCGCGGGCCTCGACCTGCCGGGCCTGGGCCACGAATTGCCCTCCGCCAAGCTGGACGTGCTCGATGAACAGCTCGACGAGATCATCGAGGAAGGCTCCAAGGCTTTGGTGTTCAGCCAATTCACGTCGATGCTCGCGCTGGTTAAGCAACGGCTCGACGCCCGCAACATCCCCTACGCCTACCTCGACGGCCAGACACGCGACCGCCGCGAACAGGTCGCCCGCTTCCAGACCGATGAGAAGCTGCCGGTGTTCCTGATCTCGCTCAAGGCCGGTGGCACGGGCCTCAACCTCACAGCCGCGGAGTACGTGTTCATCCTCGACCCGTGGTGGAACCCGGCCGTGGAGGCGCAGGCCATCGACCGGACCCACCGCATCGGCCAGACCAAGCCGGTCTTCGCGTACCGCCTCATCTGTGAGGACACCGTCGAGCAGCGCATCCTGGAGTTGCAGCAAAAGAAACGCGACCTCGCAGACGCCATCGTCGGCGGCGACCACGACCTGCTCCGCAACCTCACGCGGGATGATCTTGAGCGGTTGTTGTCGTGAGCGACCGGCCTACATGAAGCAGTAGGCAAGCTCAAGTATCTGATTGCCCCGTGTCACTACGCATGATGTCCTCGATCCGGCGTTTACCGTGGAGGATATGGACAAATTCGATGCCGTCTTCGATTGGCCGGAAAAAAATCAGATACTCCCCAAGATTGATACTGCGCAGGCCGGGAGCAAATTCGTCGCGGCTGCGACCGACCCTCGGAAACTCAGCAACCAGTTCTAACCGACGATCCACCGCAAGGCGGCATCAAGATTGTCTTGCGCGATGTAGCGCGCGATCGCCTCGACTTCACGCTCGGCGGCGTCCGACCGGATGATTTTGGGCATGAATCACTCCCCCGGTGAAGCGGCCTGATCCCCGATGCGTTGCTTGATCTGCTCGGCACACCACGGCCGACCTTCGCCGCGATCCAACGACGCCAGCGCTTCGTCAAGCCGGGCACGCAGATACGCGCGATGCTTGACACTCGGTTCATCGGATTGCTCGGCCCGCAGCGCAAGCACGGCACTATTCACCACGGAATCCGCGTCACTGAAGTGACCCGCGGCGACTTCCGCCTCGACGTATCGCTTGATTTCGGGGTGGAGGTTTATCTGCATAGGCATATTGTACTCACACATCCGCAGACCCACGGACGGCGTCCGAGGGCTTCTGTTTTGATCACCCCTTCTCGTCCGGCAGCTTCACGGGGGCGACTTTCAGGATGCCGTCGCGCTTGAGGAGGCGGTCGATCAGCTCGTCGGTTGCGGGGCTGTCGAGCTTGAGCACCATCAGGGCGGTGACCTTGCCCTCGACCTTGCGGCGGGAGATGGTCATGTCGGCGATGTTCACGCCGGCGTTCCCGAACTCGCTGCCCACGGTGCCGATGATGCCGGGCTTGTCGTCGTTCTGGATGACGGCCATGTGACCGGCGGGGACCATGTCCATGTGGTAGCCGTTGATCTCGACCACGCGTGGCTTGCCGTCGTCATACACCCGCCCCACGATCCTGCGGGTTCGGTCCGCGGCCGGGGTGTTGGGGTCGATCTTGTTGGCGGGGCCCTTGATCTCGATGACCAGCTCGGGGATCGAAGGCGAGCCGGAGGCGTCGCCCTCTTCGACGACGGCTGTACGGGTCTTGATGCCGCGCTGCTCGGCATACGGGCCGACGTTGATCACGTTGAGCCTTTGCTCGGTGTGTGGCTGAAGAAGCCCGATGAGCACGGTGCGTTCGATGGTTCCCGACGCCGGGCCAAGCTTCTTGGAGCCGAGCTCGATGCCCACCTCACTGATGCCACGCGTGACCATCGGCGCGATCAGGTCGCTCATGCGCTGCGACAGATCGACAAAGGCCGTCTGAATCGCATCGAGGTCCACCCGCACGCCCCCGGCATTCACCGCGCCCTTGATGCCCTCGCCGCGCAGGAACTCCAGGCACTGATAGGCGGCATCCGTGCTCACAGCCTTCTGCGCCTCTTTGGTCGAAGCGCCCAGGTGCGGGGTGCAGAGGACTTTGGGGTGGGTCCGCAGCGGGCTGTCGGCCGCGGGCGGCTCTTCGTTGTACACATCCAGCGCGATCCCGCCGCAGTGCCCCGCCTCCAGCGCGGGGATGATCGCGTCCTCGTCCACCACACCGCCACGCGCCGCGTTGATGACCATGACGCCCTTCTTGCACTTGGCGAACGTCTGCGCGTTGAGCATCCCGCGGGTCGCGTCGTTGAGCGGGACGTGGAAGGTGAGGATGTCGCAGTGGGGGATCATCTGCGAGAAGTCGGTGTACATCTTCACCCGGCCATCCATCATGGTCGCCGCGTTGATGAACGGGTCGAACGCCAGGACATTCATCTCAAACGCCAGCGCTCGGGTGGCAAAGGTCTGGCCGATGCGGCCGAACCCCACCACGCCGACGGTCTTGCCCGCGAGCTGTGTGCCGGTGTACTTGTTGCGGTCCCACCCGCCCTGCGACATGACGCGTGAAGCTGGGCCGATGTTCCGCGCAAGCCCGCACATGAGCGTGAAGGCGAGCTCGGCGGTTGTGATCGTGGAGGCCTCGGCGGTGTTGACGACGAGGATGCCCTTGGCGGTCGCGGCTTCGAGGTCGATGTTATCGACGCCCACCCCCGCGCGGGCGATCACCCGCAGGTCGCCGGGGTTCTCGAGCATCGGCGCGGTGACCGTGATCCCCGAGCGGACGATCATCGCGTGGATCCCGCCCGCGGCGAGCAGCTCGGCGTACTCCGCCTCGGTCAAGCCGGGCTTGTCGAAGAGCGTGCAGTCGGGCTGGGCGGCGATCCAGTCCAGGCCCTCCTGAGCGAGTTTGTCGGCGGCGAGGATCCCGAAGGTGTGGGTGGTGGGTTGGGTCATAGTGGCGGTGGTCATGGCGTTGGTCTCATTCGTGGCCAGAAAACTCGGTCACAGCTTAGCCGCGATTCATGCACGACCGGGGTAGCCTGGGGGTCGGCGGTCTGGGTGCGGCCCGTGGGCTGGGTCGTGGCTGTGGCGTGTCAATCTGCGGCCGGCTGCGGCTCAACCTCAGCCGCGAGGGCAAACGCTTGCCGGGCGGCGGTGAGGGTCTGGTGGATGGCGTCGGCGTCGTGGGCGGTGGAAACAAACCACGCCTCGTACGCCGAAGGGGCCAGCATGATACCCGCATCCAGCATCGCACCAAAGAACACGCTGTAGCGGTCGGTCCGGCAGGCGGTGGCGTCGGCATAGTCACGGACGCGGTCGCCCGCCCGATTCACGAAAAACGGGCACAGCATCGACCCCACCCGCGTGATGTGGACGGGGCAATCCGCAGCCGCAGCCGCGTCACGCAGCCCCACCTCCAGCTCCGCGGAGGCCCGCTCCAACTGGCCGTAGGCAGCGCCATCGTCTGCCGCGAGCGCGTCGAGC
>JBGTLW010000218.1:0-16366 GCA_041743835.1 Phycisphaeraceae bacterium
GGCGGCGAGCCCCGCCGGCCCCGAGCCGATCACCGCGACGCGCTTGCCGGTGCGGTGCTCGGGCGGTCGCGGGACGATCCAGCCCTCCTCAAATCCCTTGTCCACGATCGCGCACTCGTTGTCCTTGATGGTCACGGCCGGCTCGATGATGCCCAGCACGCACGCCCCCTCGCACGGCGCTGGGCAGACCCGCCCGGTGAACTCGGGGAAGTTGTTGGTCGCGTGCAGCCGGTCCAGCGCCTCGCGCCACTGGCCCTCGAAGACCAGGTGGTTCCACTCGGGGATGAGGTTGTCGATCGGGCAGCCGGTGTCCGATTGGCAGAACGGCACGCCGCAGTCCATGCAACGCGCGCCCTGCTCCCGCCGCATGGATTCATGCAACGGCAGGTGGAACTCGTTGAAGTCGCCAACGCGCTCGGCTGGCTCGCGGTCATAGATCGAGGTGCGCTCGATCTCCATAAATCCGGTGGGCTTACCCATTATTCACCTCGCACAGTCGTTGTCTTTGCCTTACACATGTCGATCCTTCAAACCCCTCCGCCGTTAAAGCCCAGCCCCTCTGGGGCTGGGGGTTTTTATTGGGGACCCGCGGCGGGGGACCCACGGCCGGGAGGCCGTGGGCTTTGGGGCCGTGGGCTTTGGGGCCGTGGGCTTTGGGGCCGTGGGCTTTGGGGCCGTCACCCGATGCCCGGTGCGCCTTCCGGGGCACCCTCGGTCGCACCCTCGGTTGCGCTTTGCTGTTCGCGGGCCTTGCGCTTCTGGGCCTCGAGCACGCGGCGGTAGTCGATGGGCATGACCTTGACGAACTGGTTGACGACCTTGTCCCAGTCGGCGATCAGCTTGGCCGCGACCGTCGAGCCGGTGTACGCCACGTGCTTCTTCAGCATCTTCTGCACCAGCTCGATGCCTTCCTGCTTGAGGTTCTCCAGCTCGACGAGCCCGAGGTTGCAGTTCTGGAGGAAGTCGCCGTCACGGTCCCAGACGTAGGCGATGCCGCCGGACATGCCCGCGGCAAAGTTCCGCCCGGTGCGTCCGAGCACCACGACGCGGCCTCCGGTCATGTACTCGCAGCCGTGGTCACCCACGCCCTCGACCACGGCATGGACGCCGGAGTTCCGCACGCAGAATCGCTCGGCCGCGACGCCGCGGATGTACGCCTCGCCGGAGGTCGCGCCGTAGAAGCAGACGTTGCCCGCGATGATGTTTTCCTCGGGGATGAAGCCCGCGTCGGCTGGTGGCGTGACGATCAGCTTCCCGCCGGAGAGCCCCTTGCCCAGGTAATCGTTGGTGTCGCCTTCGAGGCGGATGGTGACGCCCGGTGCCGCGAAAGCGCCGAGCGACTGACCCGCTGAGCCGGTGAGGTTGATCGTGATGGTGTCCTCGGGCAGTCCCTTGGCTCCCCACTTCTTGGAGACGCTGTAGGAGAGCATGGTGCCCAGCGCCCGGTCGGTGTTGACCACGCGCCGGGAGATGACGATCTTCTCGCCGTTCTGCAGTGCGGGCGCGGCGAGCTCGATGAGCTGGTTGTCCGCGACCTGGTCAAGGCCGTGGTCCTGCTTCATCATCTGCCGGGTGCCGACGTTCTGTCGATGGCTCGGGGATGTGGCGGGTCGGAGGATGGGCGAGAGGTCCAGGCCGTCGGCCTTCCAGTGCTTGATCGCGTCGTTGGCGTCGAGCATATCCACCCGGCCGATCAGGTCGTCGAGCTTGCGCACGCCGACGCTGGCCATGTGCTTGCGGCACTCCTCAGCGACCAGGAACATGAAGTTGACCACGTGCTCGGGCTGCCCGGCAAACTTCTTGCGCAGCTCCTCATCCTGCGTACACACGCCGACCGGGCAGGTGTTGAGGTGGCACTTACGCATCATGATGCAGCCCAGCGCGATGAGCGGCATCGTTGCGAAGCCGTACTCTTCCGCGCCGAGGCACGCGGCGATGAACACGTCGCGCCCGGTCTTGAGCCCGCCATCGGTCTCTACGCGGACGCGGCTGCGCAGGTCGTTGAGCACGAGGGTCTGGTGCGTCTCCGCAAGGCCAAGCTCCCACGGCAGGCCGGCGTGCTTGATGGAGGTCAGCGGCGACGCGGCGGTGCCGCCGTCGTGCCCGGAGATGAGGATGTGGTCCGCGTGCGCCTTGGCGACGCCGGACGCGACGGTGCCCACGCCGACCTCCGCCACGAGTTTGACGGAGATGTTCGCCAGCGGGTTGGAGTTTTTGAGGTCGAAGATGAGCTGTGCGAGGTCTTCGATGGAGTAGATGTCGTGGTGCGGGGGCGGTGAGATCAGCCCGACGCCGGGCGTCGAGTGCCGGATCTTGCCGATGTACTCGCTGACCTTGTTGCCGGGGAGCTGGCCTCCTTCGCCGGGCTTCGCGCCCTGTGCGATTTTGATCTGGAGGGTGTCGGCGTTGGCCAGGTAATAGCTGGTGACGCCGAAGCGCCCGGACGCGACCTGTTTGATGGCCGAGCGCTTGGTGTCGCCGTTGGGCAGGACGTTGAGTCGGACCATGTCCTCGCCACCCTCGCCGGAGTTGGACATCCCGCCCAGCCGGTTCATGCCGATGGCCAGGGTTTCGTGGGCTTCTTTGGACAGCGCACCCAGCGACATCGCGCCCGAGCGGAACCGCTTGACGATTTCCCCCGCCGGCTCGACCTCATCGAGGGGGATCGCCTTCGCGGGGTCGGCCTTGATGCGCAGCAGGCCACGCAGGTGGCATCGGGTCTTGGCGGACTCGTTGCAGTCGCGCGCGTAATCGTCGTAGGCCTTCCGGCTGTTGGAGCGTGCGGCCTCCTGCGCGCTGGCGATCATCGTGGGCGAGAACAGGTGCTTGTCGCCCCCGGCCCGCCAGTGGTACTCGCCGGGGTTGGGGAGCTGTTCCAGGCGCACGGCATTGCGGCGGGGGTAGCCGAGCTGGTGCCGGCGGACCGCTTCCTTGGCCAGCACGTCGAACCCGACGCCCTTGAGTCGGCTGGCGGTGCTGGTGAAGCAGCGGTCCATGACCTCTTCCCGCAGGCCGACAGCCTCGAAGATCTGCGCACCCTTGTACGACGCGAGCGTGGAGATGCCCATCTTGGACATGACCTTGAGGACGCCGAGCCCGACGGACTTGATGAAGAACCCGAAGATCTGCTCGGGCTTGTAATCGTTGTCGATGATGCCGCGCTTCTGCATCATGACCAGCGCCTCGTAGGCGAGGTAGGGGTTGACCGCGTCGGCCCCGAAGCCGAAGAGCGTGCAGAAGTGGTGGACCTCGCGGGCCTCACCCGACTCGATGATCAGCCCGATCTTGGTGCGCGTCTCGCTCTGGATCAGGTGCTGGTGTACCGCGCCGACGGCCAGGAGGGACGGGATGGGCACGCGGTCGGGACCGGTCGCGCGGTCGCTGAGCACGACCAGTTGATAGCCCTCGGCGATCGCGGCCGAGGCCTCGGCACAGATGCGGTCCAGGGCCGCGGTCATGCGGGAGTACGGGCTGTCGCCGTTGGTCGCTTCTGCCTCGGTGGCGTCGAAGGTGATGTCGATGGTCCGGGTCTTCCAGCCTCGGTGGTCGAGCGCCTTGATCGCGGCGAGCCGATCATTGGTGAGGATCGGCTGGGGCAGGCGCAGGCGGTGGGCCTGCTCGGGCGTCGTCTCCAGCAGGTTGCCCTCCGGGCCGACCGACGACTGGAGCGACATGATGATCGCCTCGCGGATCGGGTCGATGGGCGGGTTGGTGACCTGCGCGAAGAGCTGCTTGAAGTAGTCGTACACCAGCCGCGGCTTGTCGGAGAGCACCGCCAGCGTCTGGTCGTTGCCCATCGAGCCCAGGCCCTCTTTCGAGTCCTTGCCCTTGTTGACCATCGGCAGGAGGATCAGCTCGATGTGCTCGGTGGTGTAGCCGAAGGCTTGCAACTGCCGCATGAGTGTGTCAGCTTCGACACGGCCTGGCTCGACCGCCTCGGTTGAGGTGGGCAGCTCCGCGAGATCGATGCGCTGGCTGGTCAGCCATTGGCCGTAGGGCCGACGCGTGGCGATGTCGCCCTTGATCTCTTCGTCGGCGACGATGCGGCCCTTCTCGAAATCGACGAGGAACATCCGGCCGGGCTGGAGCCGGCCCTTGAGCTTGACCTGATCGGTCGGCACATCGACGACGCCGACCTCCGAGGCCATGATGACCCGGTCGTCGTGCGTGACGTAGTAGCGTGAGGGGCGCAGGCCGTTGCGGTCGAGCACCGCGCCGATGTATTGGCCGTCGGTGAAGGAGACCGACGCCGGGCCGTCCCACGGCTCCATGAGGTTGCTGTGGTACTCGTAGAACGCGGACTTGTTGACCGCCATCGACTCGTGGTTCTCCCACGCCTCGGGGATCATCATCATGACCGCCTCGGGCAGCGAGCGACCGGTCATCAGCAGCATCTCCAGCACGTTGTCGAACGTGCCCGTGTCTGAGCAGTCCGGCTCGACGATGGGGAAGAGCTTGGCCAGGTCCTCGCCGAAGAGCTCGCTGCGCATCAGGCCTTGCCGGGCGTACATCCAGTTCTTGTTGCCGCGGAGCGTGTTGATCTCGCCGTTGTGGCTCATGAACCGGCAGGGCTGGGCGCGGTCCCACGAGGGGAAGGTGTTGGTCGAGAACCGCGAGTGGACCATCGCCAGGTGCGAGGTGTAGTCCCGGTCGCGGAGGTCGGTGTAATAGCGCATCACCTGACCCGAGGTGAGCATGCCCTTGTAGATGATGACCTTGGTCGAGAGCGAGCAGATGTAGAACCACCCGCCCTGACCGATGCCCGCGTCGAGGATGCGTCGTCGGCTCAGCTTGCGGATGAGGTAGAACTGGCGCTCCGCGGCATCGCCCGAAAGCCCGGTCGGTGCGCCGAGGAAAAGCTGTTCCATGAACGGCTCGGTCTGACGCGCGGTGGGGCCGACATCCGCGCCGTCGGTGTCCTGTGGCAGGTTGCGCCAGCCGAGCACCTTCACGTTCTGCCCGGCCGCGACCTCTTCGACGATCCGCTTGCACGCGGCCCGGTCCGCCTCATCGCGCGGGAGGAAGATGTTGCCCGCGGCATACTGGCCCGGTGCGGGCAGGTCGATCTTGAGGTCACGCTTGGCGACCTTCTTGAGGAAGCCGTGCGGCAGGGCGGTCATGATGCCCGCGCCGTCGCCGGTGTTCACCTCGCAGCCGCAGGCGCCGCGGTGGTCCATCCGGCAGAGCATCTCCAAGGCATCGGCGACGATGGCGTGGCTGGGCATGCCCTTGAGGTGGGCGATGAACCCGACGCCGCAGTTGTCCTTCTCATACGCCGGGTCGTACAGCCCCTGCGCGGGCGGCAGCCCCGGGCTGTGCAGCGCTTCGCGGTGGTGCGGGCGACGGCTTGGCGTGGCGGGAGAGTTTTCTCCGCCCGCTTGCCATCCCGGCTGGGACGACTTGGGGGTGGTGGGCAGGTTGTTCATCTTCTTCATTTCCCAGCAAGTGCGCCTTCGGGAACCAGGGAGCCGACGGCGTCGGCGTCTGGCCCGGCGGAATCAATCAGACACTGTGCGAACGCCGCGACCGCCGGCGGCAGACCGGCCCGGCCACCGGACCGGCTGCGGTAGATCGCGCCCATCGAACGCGTGAGCCGAGGCTCGAGCTTCAGCATCGCCAACGCCCCGGACTCCACCTCGCGGATCACCGTGCGCTTGGGCAGGATCGTGAACGCGTCGGTCACCGACACCGCGCTTTTGAGCGTGTCGAGGTTGTCGAAGCGGTGCGTGGTCTCGGGGTGGCCATGGTTTTCTTTGAGGTAATCCTTGATCCGCCGACCCACCGGCAGGTCCAGGTCGAAGCCCACCATGCTGTAAGGCGTCAACTGCTGCGGCGTCACGGTGCGCAGAGCCGCGAGCGGGTGGTCGGCCGGGCACACCACGACCATCAACTCCTCGCGCAACTCGATGATGCTCACCTTGCGGAACCGGTCGGGGTACGACACGATGCCAAGGTCCGCCTCGCCTTCGAGCACCATGCGGTGGATCTCGTCGGGGCGGAGGTACTCGATCTCGACATGGACGCGTGTGTGGTCGGCCTCGAAAGCGGTGCGGATGCGTTCGAGCAGCTCGATCCCCGCGGAGTAGATCGCCGCGACGCGCACCGTGCCCGAGGGGTCATCCCGTAGCGCGGAGAGCTTGCGCACCAGCCGATCGTAACGCTGGAGCACATCCTCGCAGCCCTCGAGGTAGATGCGCCCGGCCTCGGTCAGGGCGAGGGGACGCACCGACCGGTCCAGCAGCACCACGCCCAGCTTTTTTTCAAGCTGGCTGATCCGCTGGCTCGCGGCCGATTGCGTGATCCCATGCAGCGCCGCCGCTTGGGAGTAGCTGTGGCAACGTGCCACGTCGGTAAATAGGCGCAGTCCCTGCATGTGGGGCAGTATAGCATTAGAGCGGATTATGTCAACAACTTGTAGTATTAAAGATTTTGATGGTAGCGGTCGCGGCGGCTTTCTGCCGTGAATGCGGGGTCCGGCATCGATCCGGGCTGGACTTGCGATCCGGGGCCAACCGGCGATCATGAGGCGGTTGTGTCGCGATGCCCCGGCGTGCCATCGCCGATCACATCTATTGGTTAAGCCATGGCCACCGCCCTCCCCACCATCGGACACCTGGTGCGACGCCTGGACCAGGCGGGGGCGGACCGCCTCGCGGCGGATGTCGCCAACGCACTAACGGACCGCTTCAATTTCGTGTTCCTCAGCCTCGGGCCAACCGGCTCGCTGGGGCAGCAGCTCCACGGCCAGAACCACCGCGTCATCCAGCTCCGCCACACACCCCTGTCCCCCGTCACCCCGCTACGCATCCGCCGGGCGATCCACCGACACGGCATCGGCGTGCTCCACACCCACCACTTCACGACCCACCGGCTCGCGTGCATGGCCCGTGTCGCGGCCCGTGGGCCAACGATCCTCATGACCGACCACGTCCGCGACACGCGCGACCGCGCCCACGCCTGGCGGGCGCTCCATCATCGCCTGACCCTCCGCCCGACCGACGCGATCGCTGCCAGTGCCGACTACATCCGCGATGCCCTGCGAGACTACGACGGGCTGGACGCACGCCGCATCTCGGTCATCCCCAACGGCATCGACCCCGACCGCTTCGACCACGCCAACCAGCCACGACGCGCAGCCGCACGCAAGCTCATGGGCTACACCGATGAGGAGCACGTCGTCATGCAGGTCGCGCGGTTTGCGCCCGAGAAGGACCACACCTCAGCCATCAGCGCTTTTGCACGCGTGCACGACCAGCTCCCCAGCGCCCGGCTTGTGCTCGTCGGCGATGGGCCGACACGCCCGGCGATGGAGCAACTGGCGTGGGATCGCGGCGTCGCGGACCACACCTTGTTCATGGGTGTCCGCAATGATGTGGACACGCTGCTGGCTGGGGCCGACGCATTTTTGCTGACCAGCCTCAGCGAGGGCCTGTCGCCTACGGTGCTCGAAGCCATGGCCAGCCGGCTGCCCGTCATCGCCACGTCCGTGGGCGGGAACACGCAAGCGGTCGTGCATGGGCAGACCGGGCTGCTGTGCCCAGCCGAGGACATCGCGGCGCTTGCGCATAACCTGCTGGTGGTCCTCCGCTCGCCGGACCTGTGCCACCGCATGGGCGAGGCTGGCCGGCAGCGCGTGCTCAATCACTTCACCCGTCGGCACATGCTCGATGCGTACGCCGAGCTCTACCAGCAACTGTGGGATGAAGCGTCCGTCGGCCGTTGAATGCCACGCCTTAACCGAGCCGCGACCGTCAGGAAGCGGTGTCCCGAATCAACCGAGCCGCCTCGTCCCCGAGGCGGTCCGCCGCAGGGATGCGGCGGCTCGGTGAAAGCGCACGACGGCACGTACGAGAAAGGCAACCGCTCCCTCACGGTCGCGGCTCGTTTGAGGCAGCCGCAGCCCACTTGAACATGTTGATCGCCAGTTGTTCGTTGTCAAAGCGGGTGATGTTGGTCCCCGCGCCGTTGAGGTTGAAGAACGTGTTACGGTCGAAGTGGCCCACGAGCCTGCCATCGCCGATGGTCGCGGTGAGGAGCACAGCATCTTGATCGGTGGCCGGGGTGGTCGGACCCCGGCTGTTGCCACCAAAGGGTTCGTGATTGCGCCGCACGTTGCCCTTGGCTTTGACGAGGATCTCGACGCTGACACCCTCGGGCAGGGTGGTGCCCACGGTGATGGGGGTGACACCTTCGCCATCAAAGCGATTCACACCCGCAAGGATGGGGTGATCGGGCACGAGGAACTCGCCCTTGCTGCGCTCGAGCGAGTATGTCCCCGTGTCCTGATTCATGGTCAAGCCGAAGCGGGTGACGAACGGCTGATCGGAGTTGGATGCGTCGGCCCAACTGCTGCCGAAGTTGGCGTCGCTGATGAAGATGGCCCCGCCCCCGCCGCGGATGTATGCCTCGACCGCGTCCACCGCCGCTTTGCCATAGGCCGCGTTGTTCGAGCCGAACACGATCACGTCGTACTGGGAGAGGTCCATTGTCTCCAGCGGCACCGCGACGCCTTGGGACTGGCCCGAGGTGTTGCCCGGCTCGACGGTTTCGGTGACCTGGGTCACGTTGAAGCCGTTGTTGGTCAGCGTGGTCGCCAGCGTCTTCCAGCCGTGATTCCCGCTGCTGGTCGAGGCGTTGTTGATGTCGGCTAGCTGCTCGGTGCGGTCGTCGTCGTTTTTGGCTTCCAGGAACCCGCCGCTGCGGTCCGCGCCGCGGATGATAAGCACCTCGTACTTGTCCGCCGCCTCCGCCAACGACCCCGCCCACATCGACCCCGCCACCAGAGCACACAGCGTCAACCTCGCACCGGACCTAGCGATAGAAAAAAGCCGCATACGAAAGCTCCAAAACATACAGGGTGAACCGGGAATCAGCCCGACGGAAGCGGGCTCACGCCGCAGTTGTACCACAAGCAACACCCGAGATGTTGAACAAAATCACGCATTATCAGAGCCGCGACCGTAAAGGAGCGGTTGCCTTTCTCGTGCGTGCAGATGTGCGTTTTCACAGAGCCTGACGCTCCCCGCATCGTATCCTCTTCTATAGTACAAAAGCTAAAACTATAATCGACAGAACAACACATAAAGCCGATGCATACATTAGAATGACAATTGCGTTGGATTTTTCCTTACTGGTTGTGTATGACAACAAGGAAGTAGCCCCCATCATCAAAAAAACCAGCAATGACCCGAATCCAGCAGATAAGACATAAACTCTATACTTTCTGGCATAATCAGAAATATCTGGATACTGGCTAGATGCGATCGCAACAAGCACTCCAATCAAACACGCAACAACTATGGCAATAATTCTTTTGTATCTCATGGCAGTGTCATGCGCTCACTAATTAATTCTGCACAATCAGAGTAATGAAACTGGGACGCTCCGGCTCTGTTGCAACGCCCCGGTGTCTGGCGCGTGTTAGGCTATTGCGCCCCTGGGGTTGATCCACTACATCGTACTGCATGGAAACCTGCTGCTGAAGGTGTTGACCCCGATGTGATGATCGTCAGACGCTGCGCATAACGAGGGTTGCAACAGAGCCGGAGCGTCCCCGTTTCATTGTCCGTCATTTGGGGGGAAGCTCAGGGTCCCTACTTTTGAGTGAGTCAGTTTTGAGGGGGGATTCAGGATTACACGACATATAACTGAAAACTCGCTTAAAAAACACGGAAGCAAGAAAAACAATAGCAACCAAAGCACCACCTAAAGATATGAGGATCAAGAAGAATAAGAAAAATGTTTTGTCATCGCTATGCTGATGTGCAGTCAACTCTCCCAGTAAAAACCACAGCGAAACCGAGGAGACTGCAAGCTGCAGAGATCCTATTAGGAAACAGAGAATCCTGTTATTTCTTGAATATTCTAAGTTTGGTTCATCTGCCATACATGTGCTCTGGGGTATCGAAACAGGGACGCTCCGGCTCTGTTGCAACGCTCCGTTGTTCAGCGCATGTTAGAAGCTTGCGCCCTTGGCGTTGATACACTACATCTTACCGCATGGAAACCTGTCAATCGCCGGACGGTGATGCGGGTCGCGCACGAGGCCGCGCGTGTGGTCTTGCCCGGCTACCGCCACAAGTTCTCGCGTCATGATGTCGCCCACGCCGAGCTCCTCGCCTGCCTGGTTGTGGGCAGAGAGTACTGACATCTTTCCGGGTTCCGATTCACCGAGCCGCCGCGTCCCCGCGGCGGACCGCCTCGGGCACGAGGCGGCTCTGATGACGGGGGGAACCGCTTACTTGCGTGCGCGGCTCTTTGGAGGCACGCGACCGGGTCAGGTTGGTTGATACGCGTGGGCCTGCAAATCCGCCAGGTCCACGTACTCCAGCACGGACATGTGCGTGGCTTCGAGGATCACCTTCGGGGCGAGGCCCGCGTCGCGGGCTTCGATCCAGCGGGACATGCACACGCACCACCGGTCGCCCGGCTTGAGGCCGGGGAAACGCATCTCCGGCCGGGGGGTCGACAGGTCGTTGCCCCGCTCCTGGCTCAGCGCGAGGAACGGCTCATCCATGACCGCGCACACCGTGTGCTGACCCACATCGTCCCCGCAGGTGTCGCATTTGCCGGTGCGGAAGAAGCCGGTCACCGGGTCCCGGCCACACACTTGTAAATCCGTCCCCAACACGTTCTTGGCCATCGCTGGACTCCTCGGTGAGGTGGCATTGTAGCCCAACCGGTGGACGACCCTTGTCCGAGCCGCCTCGTCCCCGCTGCGGACCGCCTCGGGGACGAGGCGGCTCGGTTGATACAGGGGGCAAACCGCTTACTTACGTGCGCGGCTCTGTTGAGGCACTGGGACCGCCTCGGCGATGGATTGTTAACTCCGCTTAACACCCCGCACGGCAAACGCGATAACCTATCCAGCGCATGACGCCGATCCGAATCCGAGGTTTGACCAAACGCTTTGGCGACACCGTCGCGGTCGATCACATCGACCTGGACATCAGCCCCGGCGACCTGTTCTTCCTGCTCGGCCCCTCCGGCTGCGGGAAGACCACCCTCCTGCGCATGATCGCGGGGTTCACCGACCCGACCTCCGGCACAATCCACTTCGGCGAGCAGGACGTCTCACACCTCCCGCCCAACAAACGCAACACCGGCATGGTGTTCCAGGGCTACGCGCTGTGGCCACACATGACGGTCCGGCAGAACGTGCAGTTCGGGCTTGAGGTCCGCAAGGTCCCCAAGGACGAGATGACCCGCCGGGTCGATGAGGCGCTGCGGCGGGTGCAATTGACGCCCCAGGCCGAGCGAAAGACCAACCAACTCTCCGGCGGGCAGCAGCAGCGCGTGGCCTTGGCGCGGGCGCTTGTCATCGAGCCGACGGTGCTGCTGCTCGATGAGCCGTTATCCAACCTCGACGCCAAGCTGCGTCTGGAGATGCGGCAGTCGATCCGCCGCATCTGCAAGGACGCGGGCATCACCGCGGTGTACGTCACACACGACCAGCACGAGGCGCTGTCCATGGCCGACGGCGTGGTGGTGCTTAACTACGGCAAGGCGATGCAGGTCGGCCCACCGCGCGAGCTTTACGAACGCCCCGCCAGCCGATTCGTCGCGGATTTTCTGGGCGAGACCAACTTCGTCGCCGGCGAAGTGAAGGAGCGGGCCGGCGGCGTCGTCACCCTCGAAACCGCGATGGGCACGCTGCGGTCCACCGTGTTTCCTCAGGACCTGCCGGCCACGGGCAACGTCACCTGCTCCATCCGCCCCGAGTGCATCAAGCTGTTCAGGGAAGGCGAAACACCCGTGCCCGCCCCCGGAATTTCCCCCGGAACTTCCCCCGGAACTTACCCCGGAACTTCGCCCAGCGTCGCCCCCGGTGCCGCCCACGTCAACACCTTCCACGCCACGCGCACCGATGTGGTGTACCTCGGCTCGCTGGCGCAGTATCAACTGCGTGTAGGCGACAACCAGCACGCGCTCGCGCTCAAGGCTTTTGAGCTAAACCCGCGCCTGCTCGATACCCCGGCCGACCAACTCATGTGCCACGTCAGCCCCGACGATGTGGTGATCCTGACCGACTGAGCGGGCGGTACGGGTGTTGCAATAAAATCTTTGGCGTGCTTGCACATGGAGCCGCAAACAGAGCCGCGCCCGTGAGGAAGCGGTTGCCTTTCTTGTGCGTGCCGATTGTGCGCTTTCACGGAGCCGCCGCGTCCCCGCGGCGGACCGCCACGGGGACGAGGCGGCTCTGTTGCATTGGGGAAAACCGCTTACTTACGTGCGCGGCTCTGATAACATGACCCCCGCCCGGCTTCAGCGCATGATGTCGCGTTGGGCGATGAGTTTGACGGGCTGCTGCTGCGGGGTCTTGAAGTTGCCGGGGATCTCGAACTCGAGCATGAGGGTGCGGCGGAGGAAGATGTCCTCGTCGGTCCTGGAGTTCTTGATGGTCTGCGTCTCGCCGTGGAGCCCGCCGATGAACACGGAGAACGCGTCCACATCGTCCTCGTCCGCAGCCGCGGGCCAGATCGCCACGCTTTCCTTGGCGAAGTCTTCGCCCTTGAGCAGCTTGCCCACGATCTGGGCCGAGTCCTTGAGCAGCGGGTTGTTGAGCAGGTGCTTGACCTCGTTGAACACAGCGGGGGGGACGTTCTGGTCGGCGTTGATGATCTGGCCGTTGTCGTTGTAGATCACGACCTCGGGCACAAAGAGCCGGTCGTCGCCGGTCTTGTTGGTGACTTTGTAGGGCAGGTACCAGTACCAGCGGACGTTGCCATCGCCATCGGTGAACGCGACGGGCTGCGGGTTCTCGAAGGTGAAGTCGATGCTCCACGACGGGTTGACGATGGCGGGCTCGGGTGTGGCGTTGGCCTGCTGTTGATGGATGATGCCCAGCAGCACGAGCATGGCAACGACGGACAGGGAGAGGCCGTGACGGGATTGACGCTTCATCGTGACCCTCGTGATTGCGTAAAATTAAACAATTGCAGGAACGCAAGGCCCGGCAGCCGCGTCCCACCGCTTGGCCGAGCCGATGGGTGATTGTACGATGAGCGGGTTCTTTAGGCAATGCAAACCCGGCCCGGTTCGGCGGTTGTCTCGTCGGCCGGGTTGACGCCGCCGCCCGTAGGCCGCAGCACGGACCGAACCATGACGAGCATCGCCGTCACCCCGCCCGGGGATGTGGACACCGACCCCGGAAGTGACCCCGACGGCGGCCCCGCGATCCGACGGGTGTCTGGGGACGGCCTTGGAGCCGCGTTGGGGCTTTTGATGACCGGCCGGGCCGACGCGGGCGACCCCTCCGTGCCCCGGTTCCTGAGCTTTGCCCACGAACACAGCCTGTCTTTAGACTGGTTCTACGCGGTTTATGACGGCCAGACGCCCCTGGCTTGTGCCCTGATCGTGCCCGGCGCGGGCCGGACCGGTGTGCTGTTCACCAGCCCCGTTCGCCGCCCCGCGCAGGTGGACCAACTGGGTGCGGTGATCCGTCATGCCCTGGGCAAGCTGGACCCCCAAACGACCCGGCTGATCCAGTCGCTGACCGACGCCGGCCAGAAGCTCGACCGTCAGGCCCTGCTGGCGGGGGGGCTGGTCCACTTGGCGGAATTGGCGTACATGCACCGTTTTGTGGGCCGGGATGCCTGTTCCCGGCCGATCCACGACCCCCGCGATGGCCAGCCGATCCGCGTGGTCGACTGGTCCGAGGCTGCACGCCCCGCCTTCGAGCAGGCGATCCTCGATAGCTACGTCGGCACGCTGGACTGCCCCGGGCTGCTGGGTGTGCGCACGATCGCGGACATCGTGGCCGGGCACCAGGCCGCGGGCCGGTTCGATCCCGGCCTGTGGTCGATCTTCCATGGGCAGGACGGCCGGGCGGTCGCGGTGCTTCTGCTGACCGAAGTCCCGGCGCAGCAGGCCTACGAGCTGGTGTACCTGGGCGTGAGCGAGGCGATGCGCGGGCACAAGCTGGGGTCTGCGCTGGTGGATTATGCGATGGCGGCTGTCGCGCTGCGTGGCGGTGGCAGGCTGCACCTGGCGGTCGATCAGCGCAACCTCCCGGCGCTGCGGCTCTACAAGCGCCACGGGTTCCACGCCAACGCGCACAAGACCGCGATGATCCGCACGTTAGAAGAATTGCCTTGATCCGCAGGCGTTTCCTCCACAACGTTATCCACAACTTGTGCAGCGCCCGCAAACACGGTGCAGAAAAAACTTTCATCGCGTTAACGTCTTGTTTCATCAGCAGCTTTTGCTTTCGCCGCGCTTGCGGTCACCTTCGCCCTATTGCCCGGTACCACGCGCGGCTTTAACATCCCTTGTGTCAGTGAAGGACTCGCTGACCCGGCAGCGTAACGGCAGACGTTGGTCACACGGCCGACAATCAGGCGACAAGCGGACGACAATGAGGGCTTGGGGCAATCAACCACCCCCGGAATTTCCCCCGTAAACTTCCCCGCTGTCCGCTCGCACCACCTGCCCGCGCGTGCCCCACTCGGGGCGACCGGCCCGTCGGACGGACCCACTTCAAAGTTCATGATGTTCAGGGTGACCCCGGTGGGTCTTGGGTGTGGGTGCGCTTCGGCCCCGCCGCGATCCCGTCCGCTCGATCAAGGAGACAACGTGGCAACCTCCACGCTTGCAACCGATATTTCCACGCGCATCGCCGAACGACTCGCCCGCGAAGTGGGCCAGCGACGATACGAATTGTGCTTTGAACCAGCCGCCCGGCTGGACTTCGACAACCAGCACGCCACCCTCCGTGTGGCCGTCCCCTCCCGGTTTATCGCCGACCGCATCGAACGCGACTTCGGCGAACCCCTGGCCCGGCTCGCGGCGGAAGAGCTCGGCCACGCGGCGCAGGTCGCGGTCGCTATCGACCCAAAACGCTTCGACATGCCCGGCCACACCCCGCTCCACCGAAACCACCGAGCAGCAGCCAACCACAACGCATCCAGCAATGGCTTAGACGACACGCCCCGGCCCAGCCGACAGGCCACCCCCGAGAACCACAACACCCTCGATGCCGCCCACGAGTCCGCCAATGCCACCGACGACGCCAGACCCGGGCAACGCTTTGGCAACGGGTTCAACACCTCCAAGCGGTTCCGGCATCGGCTTGAGGGCTTTGTCACCGGCCCATCCAACGAGCTCGCCTACGCCGCCGCGACCCGCCTGGCGCAGGACGACCAGGCCGCCGACCCCGTCTTCCTCCACGGCGGGTGTGGCCTCGGCAAGACCCACCTGCTGCAAGGGGCCTGCGCCCGCATGTTGGAGCGGAGCCCCCGGTCCAAGGTCTGGTACACCACCGGCGAGCAGTTCACCAACACCTACATCCAGGCCGTCCGCAAGAACGAGCTGGACAAGTTCCGCAGCCGCGTGCGCCACCTCGACCTGCTCGCGGTCGATGACGTCCACTTCATCGCCAACAAGGACAAGACCCAGCAGGAGTTCCTGCACTGCTTCGACGCGATCGACCTCGCGGGCGCCCGGCTGATGCTGGCCAGCGACTGCCACCCCAAGCAGATCGAGAAGTTCAGCGAGGCGCTGGTCAGCCGGTGCGTCCGCGGGCTGGTGGTGGAGGTCCGCCCGCCAGATTCCGCCACACGGCGGGCGCTGATCGTCAAGTTTGCGCAGCGGCGGGGGCTGAACCTCCGCGATGAGGCCGCCGAAACCCTCGCCAACCGCTGCGTCGGCTCTGTCCGCGACCTGGAAGGCCTGCTCACCAAGCTCCACGCGCTGGCCAGCCTCACCCACCACCCCAACAGCACCCGAGGCAGCGGCGAGTACCCCCTCGCGGCCGCGCCCCTCGGCCACGCCCTGCTCGACCGCCTATTCGCCACCACCGATGTCGGCACCCAGCGCGGCCCCGTGCGCTTCGAGGTCATCCTCCAGACCGTCTGCGACCGGCTGGACGTGCCCGCGGGCAAGATCACCGGCTCAAGCCGACACAAGCACGTGGTCCTCGCCCGGGCGCTGGTCATCCACCTCACCCGCGTCGTCCGCAAGATGAGCTACCCCGAGATCGCCGCCGCCCTGGGCAAGAAGAGCCACTCGACGGTGATCACAGCCGACAAACGCATGGAGAAGATGCTGGCTTCCGATGAGCGTCTGCTGCTGCCCGGCGGCGCGGGCGACACCACGCTACGCGCGCTGCTCGATGAGCTACGCGCGACTCTGGCCCGGGCATGACGGCGGCCGCTCCGACCCTCGGCGGGGGCTCCCACCAGCCCCGCCGGGAACCCGCCCGCCCGGGCTCTTACCCACCCAAGCCAAAGCCCACGGACTCAGTCCGTGGGCTTCTGGTTTCATATTGATTCACCGGCCCATGTGTCGGCCTGAAGATTTTCCGTAGCAGGCTCTTGTTGTCGAGTCTGGTGTAGTGTAGAATGAACGTGCTGGGCGAAGTCGATCG
>JBGTLW010000219.1:0-9194 GCA_041743835.1 Phycisphaeraceae bacterium
CGCTTGGCCGGTGCGGGTGTCGGTGGGGATCGACGCGTCGTTGCGGCGTGGGACGGGTGCGGCGCTGGGGCGCGCGGCGTGATGGGGGGTGTGGATTGGGGGGCGGTGATGTGGCGGGATTTGGGGGAAGGGAGCCCGGCCCGGTGGGCCGGCGCTAAACGGGGGGTGGGGGGACGTGGGGCGATGACGGCGGGGGATGGGGCGCGGACGGGTATATGTGTTTAGCGCCGGCCCAACGGGCCGGGCTCGAACGGGGTAACGAACCCGTAGCGCTGCGGGCGTAGTTTGGCGCGGATGGGATTCATTTCGACGTAGCGGATCGCGCGGGTGATGTCGGTGTCGGTGTTGAGGTAGACCCGCCAGAAGCCCACGGCCCAGGGCGAGGGGGTTTGGCCACGGGCGTCTTGATGGTGGGCCAGCGGGTGCAGGTTCATATCGGCCAGTTGCCGGGTGGCGGCGCCTTTGAGCAGGTTCTCGACCTGTTCGATCTTGTAGTGGTGACGGGCGATGACGAGGTGGATGTGATCGGACAAGATGGCGCAGGCGTGGATGCGGTAGCCCGACTTGGCCTGCTGTTGATTGAAGCCTTGCGCTACCGCGCGGGCTTGTTCGCCGCTGAGCACGACTGGCGGGAATGAGAGCGCTTCGCGCGCGGCTGCGGCTCGGGCGTGGTCGAATGGTTTTGCTGCCACGGAGCGTCGGCTGGTGGTTTTGGTTGCGTGGCCGAATACGTAGAGTTCGTATCGCCGGACGAAGTCGGACCACGAGCCGCGCTCGTCGTTGGGTAGCCAGAAGCCGTAGGTGCAGAAGACGATGTGGTAGGCCCGGACCATGTGGGGATGGTAGTGGGAGTGTGTTTGGGGTGCGAATTGGAGGGGTGGGGGGTGGGGGAGAGCCCGGCCCTGCGGGCCGCGCTAAACGGGAGGGGCGTGTGGGCGCGTTAAGTGGGCGCGGGGGTGCTGGGGCGGCGGTAGGCGCAGCGGGTTTCGTGGTCGTTGACCATGCCCACGGCCTGCATGAAGGCGTAGCAGATGGTTGAGCCGACGAAGTTCATGCCGCGCTTCTTGAGGGCTTTGCTCATCGCGTCGGATTCGGGTGTGGTGGAGGGGATGTCTTTGAGTGTGCGCACGCGGTTGATGATGGGCTTGCCGCCGACGAAGGACCAGAGGTAGGCGTCGAGGCTGCCGTGCTCCTTCTGGATGTCGAGCACCGCGTTGGCGTTTTGCACGGCCGAGGCGACCTTGAGTTTGTTGCGCACGATGCCGGGGTTTTGCAGGAGTTTGGCGATGCGCTTGGCGTCGTAGCGTGCGACCTTGCGCGGGTCGAAGTGGTCGAACGCGGCGCGGTAGCTCTCGCGTTTGTTGAGGATGGTCTGCCAGCTCAGCCCGGCCTGTGCGCCTTCGAGGATGAGCATCTCGAAGAGGTGGCGGTCGTCGTGGCTTGGGATGCCCCACTCGGTGTCGTGGTACGCGATCATGGCGGCGCGGCCGGACTCTGGCCCGAGGGTCGCCCAGGCGCAGCGGTGGGTGGGCTCAGGCATCGGGGTCTTCCTGCTTGGGCAGCGAGTCGAGCAGGCGCTGGGCCTCGGCTGCCTCGGGGGTGTCGGGGTGATGAGCGAGGATGTGACGCAGTTCGCGCGCGGCGAGGTCTTGCTTGCCACCGCTTAGGTAGTTCTTCGCAAGTTCCAGCCTGGCCTTCTGGGGCGAAACGGTGACGCGCGGCGGGGCGGGGGTCGCGTGGTCGCTTGCGTTGGTTGCGGGCTCGGCGGTGTCTGCTGGGGCAGTTCCGGGTGCAGATCGTTTGGCGAGGAGTGGGGCGTCGAGGGCATCTAGTCCCTTGCCGAACCATGTGGCATCGGGGTAGGTGTGTCCCATGCCGGGCACTTCGAGATAGACGGCGTGCTCGAACTTTTGTGCGCGGTACAGCTCGAAGTACAGGCGGCACTGATCGCGGTTCTCGTCTTCGCTGCCGGTGAGGATGACCAGGCGCAGGTTCTTGCGTGCGTGATTGAGCAGCGGGGCGTTTGGTTTTTTGAACGCGCGGTAGTACAGGCCGGGCTGACCCGGTGCCTCGACTTGCTCGTAGAAGTCACACCCCACAATGGGCAGCGCGCCGTCGAATACATCGGCCATGCCCACGCCGAGGCGCGAGCTGCTGCGTCCGCCGCCCGATGCGCCAGCGATGTAGATGCGGTCTTCATCGAGCGTGTAGCGCCCTCGCATGTTGTGTACCGCATCCAGCGGCAGGCCGAGGCGTTGCCAGATCGCGCGGTCGTTGCCCGCGTTCTGTGCGCCGACCCAGATGAGCTTGCGTTTGCTGAGTTCATCGATCCAGTCCGGCCGGGGCGTCGCTTCGGCGTTCGGGCTGATCCACACCAGCAGGCCGTGCGGGGTTTGCTCGTTGTACCCATCGGGCACGACGACGTGGAAGCGTTCATCCGCAAGGGTGTAGTCGGGGTGTTTGTCGGTGAGGCGTTCGTGAAACAGTCGGCCCTGGAGCTGTGGGCGTGCGCTTTGGCGGGCGCGTTCCTCGAAGGTCACGGTGTAGGTGCCCACTTGATGGGCTTGCGGGGTGTCTGCGGGCTCGGCTTGCTCGGCCATGACGCCGACGGCCAAGCACCCCAGCAACGCGATGAGAATCGTTGATCGCATGAAACACCAGTGTACCGCTGCGCAGCCGGTGCGCGATGCTTTTGTCTGGGCGGATTATTCGGCGAGCTTGAGCTTGAGTCTGCGTTTGCGGCGTTGCTCGCTCATCTCGATAAGCACGCGTTGTGTGATGGTGCAGTGGCGGATGACCTGGTTGAGTTGGCCGATGACCTCGAGCGTCTGGTCCGGGGTCAGGGCGTCATCGCGGCTGGCGATGCGGACCTGCGCGAGGGTTCGGCCGGACTCTTTGACCGCCTCGATGGATGCGTCGAGCGCGTCCTCGGCATCGACCCGGCCGTCGCGGTTGATGTCCAGCTCGATCTGTTGATGGGTCGCGGTCCAGTCGGTCCCGGCCATGAACACGTGGAGCAGCGCCTCTTGCCCCGCGCGGTGGGGCAGGTGCCGCATGAGCAGACGGATCGAATCGAAGTCCGGCTGGCTCTGGCGGGCGATCCAGCGATAGACGGTCGAGGTGGAGACCCCGGCCAGCTCGCCGATCTCTCGCGCGGTGGTGATTTTCTGTTCGATCAGTTGGTGCAGGGTTTTGGCAAGCATGTGGGTGTCTCCGGGGTGTTTCCGGGGTGTCTCCGGCAGTAGGGCGATTTGGGCCGGGTTTGCCCCCGGAAATGTTTTCCATGGCCCCAAACATGGGTCTCACATCACCGTTACAGACGGGCATGTGGGGCAAAAGTTCATGCGAAACCGTTAACAATGTGGCACTAGCATCCTATTTCCGCGTTGCGCCACCTTTTAAGGCTATTTGGTATATTGCGGCGAAATATTCTTCTTCATCCAGGGTGCACCTCATGTCGCAGTATCCGTACGAAGACCAGTGGAGTTCCGCACCGGTGTCGGCTCCGTCGGTGGTGATGTGGTTCAAGGTCTATGCGGCTGCGATGGCGGTGGTTTATCTGGCGGTCGCAGCGATGGGGGCGTTGTTGCTGATTTACGCCGAGGACGCGGCTGGCTCCGGTGGGGCAAATTCCACGGGCCCATTCTCAAGCGAGACTGAGATGATCTTCCTGGGTGTGATTTACCTGGCCTTGGGCTTGGTGCTGGCGGTCGCCTTCGTGCTGCCGTTTATCTTGGGCCGTAGTAAAGGGTCGTGGGTCTATAGCATCGTGCTGATCTGCTTGGGGCTGACCAGTGTCTGCCTCCTGCCCGCGACGATCCCGCTGCTGCTCTTCTGGATCAAGCCAGAGACCAAGGACTGGTACATCGCAAACCGCAGTGTTTAGCCAAAGCTCAGAGTGTACGCCAGCTCATATCGGCCGGGCTTGACCTTATACGCGTCGAGCGTGTCCGGCCCGCAGCTTGCCGTGCCGAGGCCACGCTGCTTCGCATCCAGGCAAAGCGTCACCTCGGGGCGTGGCCTAAGGTCGGTGGTGTGGTACGCGTCAGTGAGGTCGGCGGGCGTGTAATGGCTTGCCGAGAAGCTCAAGAGCGCCGGGCCTGTGACGTGCAGCGAAGCGTCTTTCTGCTTCTTGCCCTTGGCCTTGCGCTCTGAGGAAAGCGCGAACCAGCGCACATCGACCTTGTTGCCGTGCTCCTGCGGGAGGATGTAGGGCACGTACTGCTCGGCGACGGTCTGCTTGTACAGGCCGATCGGCGTGCCGGCCTTGCGGTCGATGTACGACTCACCCGGGCCCCGGCCAAACCAGGCGAGGTCCGTCAGCCCCGGCGCGACCGTCATCAGCACCCCGATGCGCGGGAGGTCCGGCAGGGTCTTGTCGATGTCGAAGGTGTTGCGGCAAGCGACCGAGCCATCCGCCGTGACGGTGTACACGTGCCGGTGCGTGATGCCGTGGGTCGTGAGCTTTCCTTCGGCCTTGCCTTCGACTTTGCCGCGCGCTGCCCAGCGCTGCTCGATGGTGATCTCCACCGCGCCGCCGGCCGTCTGCTTGACGCTTGTGACGGGCTTGCCGGGCTTAAGCTTATCGACACCCGCGTTGCACCAGCGCCCCAGCTGCTTCCACATCGCGGACCACTGGTCGGGCTTGCCCTTCACGCCGTCGTTACTCAGCGGGCCACGCCACGCATTAAGCTGCGGGCCTTGCACGATGACGGGCACACCGGCGAGCGATACTTCCGCGATCCGGCCGGCGCGCTTGTCGAGGGTGACTTCGAGCTGGTTCGCGGCACAGGTGACCGTGGCCTCGCGGGCGGTTTCATGCAGGGTGACTTCGCCGAGCGTGGGTTTCGCAGCGGCGCGTGGCTTGAGCTTGGCCGACAGGGCGAACTGTTCCCATGCGACGATGTGGCCCTTGTCGCACCACGTGGTCTTCGCGGCCGCGCGGGCGCGGATCATCACCAGCGCTTCACCCGGCGGCAGCTTCGCAAGGTTGTAGCCCAGCGTCACGGCCTTGGATTTCTGGGGCTTCACCGCGCCGACGCTCAGCGGGCCCCGGGCAACGGATCGACCATCGACCTGCACGTCCCACTCGAACGCAAGCCACGCAAGGTCGGTGAAGTAGTTCTTGTTGGTGATCGTCACCCGGCCGCGCTTCAGGTCGCCCGCCCGGAAGCCGACGGGTTGCTGGAGCTTGTGGCACTCGGCCATGGCGGGGTGGGGCTGGCGGTCCGGGCCGACCAACCCGTCGCAGACAAACTCCGCATCGTGGATGTCTTCGCCGAAGTCGCCGCCGTAGGCCCAGTATTCCCGGCCATCGTCCGTCACCTGCTTGATGCCGTGATCGACCCACTCCCAGATGAACCCGCCCTGCAGGCCGTGGTGATTCTCGAACGCCTCCCAGTACTCCTTCAGGCAGCCGTTGGAGTTGCCCATGGCGTGGCTGTACTCGCAGAGGATGAGCGGGCGGTGGTCGGTTGTCGTTTTCGCCCAATGGATGATCTGCTCGATGCCGGTGTACATCGGCGGGACCAGGTCCGACGCGCGGAGGCCGCCGGGCCTGTCCGCCGACGTGCCCTGGAACCAGCCCGCCTTGACGGTGCCCTCGCAGTGCAGCGGGCGCGTGGGGTCGTACGCGCGGATCCAATCCGCCATCACGTTCTGGTTCTCGCCGTAGCCGGACTCGTTGCCCAGCGACCACAGGATCACGCACGGGTGGTTCTTGGTCCGCAGCACCATGTCGCGCCCACGCTCGAAGAACGACCGCTCCCACCGCGGGTCGCGGCAGAGCGTGCTGTAGTTCGCGTGCGTCTCGACGTTCGCCTCGTCGATCATGTACAAGCCGTACTCATCGCACAATTCATACCACCGGCGGTCGTTGGGGTAATGGCTGTTGCGCACCGCATTGAAGTTGTGCTGTTTCATGAGCACGATGTCGCGGACCATCAGCTCTGTGGACAGGGCCTTGCCCGTGGTGTCGTCGTGCTCGTGGCGGTTGACGCCGCGGATCATCACGGGTTGCCCGTTGATCAGCAGCTCGCGGTTGGCCACGGCGACGGTGCGGAAGCCGACACGCGTGGCGGTCACCTCCAGCGGCTTGCCCGTCGGCTTCCCCTTCGCATCAGCCTTGTGCAGCGAGACCACCAGCGTGTAAAGGCTCGGCGACTCGGCACTCCACACCTTGACGTTGCGCAGTGCCGCGTTGAGCTTGAGCGTGTTCGCGTGGTAGGTGAAGTTCTTGTCGAGGTTGCCCGTCAGCGGCTGCTTGAGCGCGGGCTTGCCGTCCGGCCCAAGCAACTCGGCGGTGATCGCGAACGTGTCCTTCGGCTCACGCACGAAACCCATCTTGATATCGACCTCGAGTTGGCCGTGTGTGTAGCTGTCATCCAGCCCGCCGCGGGCGAAGACATCGGCGAGGTAGGCCTGATCGGTGCTGTACAGGAACGTTTCACGATAAAGCCCGCCGTGCCACCACTGGTCCTGGTCCTCGATGTAGGACGCGTCCGACCACTGGATCACGATCGCGGTCACGTGGTTCTCGCCGGGCTTGACGAACGGCGTGATGTCGAACTCCGTGGGCAGGCGGGTGTCCTTCGCCATGCCGACGAATTGCCCGTTGACATAGACATTAAGCACGCTCTCAGCCCCGCCGAAGTGGATCACCGTCCGCCGACCCTTCCAATCCGCGGGCAGCTTGAACGTCCGCCGATACACACCCGTCGGGTTGTCATCCGGCACGTGTGGCGGGTTATTCTCGAACGGCATCGGGACGTTGGTGTAGTGCGGGGCCGAGTAGCCGTGCATCGTCCAGTTGCTGGGCACGGGGATGCTGTCCCACTTGGCGTCTTTGGTCTTCGGCGACACAGCGCTTGGGGGCACACTTCCGGGGCGGTCGTACAGCTTGAACTTCCAGTCGCCATCCAGCGACCGCACCCAGGGCGACTTGCTCTGGTCGCGCGTCCTGGCCTGCGATGCGGTCGCAAACGGATGCAGCGTCGCCCGTGCGGGCAGCCGGTTGATGTGCGTCAGCTCGGGGAGCTGCCAGTGGGTGGGGAATTGGATCGGCATGTTCGGGGGTCAAACATTTGGGTTGCGGGACGAACGCGCGCGACCTCACGTCGCGCGGCTAAACACCCGCGGAGTTTAGCAGATCGAGGTGGATGAAAGAGGGGCAGGAGCGGGTCTGACACACCTCATCCGGGTGCCGGGTGCCACACCTCGGCGAGGCCGATGTGAGCTTCGACGCCGGCACCCATCGGTTGGTAGGTCCGGGCCCGCCCGGACAAGGTTTCTTGCGGTACGCCCGTTGTGTCCGGGCAGGCCCGGACCTACGCACCGGAACCCCCGTAATCCGGAGCACACCACATGCCAAAGCAACCCCGAAAAACAACCCGAAAAATCACTCCAAACCGCTTGACTTCAAACACAGCCGCTGCAGCCGCTGGTTAGGTCGCCGGTTCGTCGTCCACGATAGTGTCGCATCTTGAACGGTCAATCCTGTACCCGCATTCGGGGCATTCCGCGCATGCCACGCCATGCAGTAGATAGCCGCATAGCTCACAGCGCGGGTTCCAACCCACTGCTTTCGAGAATGCTGGATCAACTTGTCCCTCACGATCGGCACCACAATTCCAGCAAACGTCAAAGTCCGAGGGACAGGCCTCTTCACATTGAAGGCATTTCCAGTCCACGATATGGCTTGCGACCTAACGTAAAAGGCTCAGATAGGGATGACGCCGGGTTTCCTGTTGGCTGTGCTTGCACGGCCGGGGACAATCTGAGCGTGGTGTGTATCCGAACCCCTTTTACAGGAGCCCGACGATGCGTCATCCCATGCCCCCCAGTGTAGCGGTCAGTGTCGGTTTGGACTATAGCGAAGCGGCGGTCCGTGTCTGCGTGCTTGGGCCCGACGGGGTTCAGCGGCTTAACCGGGACCTGCCCAACGACGCGGCACTGATCGCCGCGGCGGTCGAGCGTCAGGCGGGTGAGGCGTCGCTCCGAGGCTGCGCGATCGAGGCGTGCTGCGGCGCGGCCGACCTGGCCCAGGAGTTGGTCGACCGCTTCGGCTGGTCGGTGGACCTGGCGCATCCGGGGTTCGTGTCAAGGATGAAGCAGAGCCCGGACAAGAGCGACTACACCGACGCGCGGATGCTGGCCGACCTCGAACGGGTCGGCTACCTGCCGCGGGTGTGGCTGGCACCCCGTCAGGTGCGTGACCTGCGGACGCTGGTCCGCGACCGGCAGTGGCTTGCCCGCCAGCGTCGTTCGATGAAGCTGCAGCTCGGGGCGCTACTGCGTGAACACCGCGTGCGTCGGCCTTGGCCGGGCAAGAACTGGACCAAGCGTCATCGCTTGTGGTTAACGACCGTCGCGTTGCCCGAGCACGCGCAGTGGGTGCTCACGCAGCGTCTGGCTCGGCTGACGTGGGTCGAGCAGCAGATCGCTCAGGTCGAAGCGCGTCTGCGTGAAGCGACGGCCGAGGATGCGGTCGTGGCGCGGCTGCTATCGATCCGCGGGGTGGGGCCGGTGGTGGCGTGGACGTTGCGGGCGGAGGTGGGCGACTTCCACCGCTTCCGCACCGGCAAACAGTTGGCGCGGTTCTGTGGCGTCTGCCCGTCGAACCGCAGCAGCGGACAGAAGCAGGCCGACGCGGGATTGGTCAAGCAGGCCAACGGCGAGCTGCGTCGCGTACTGATCGAGTCGGCCTGGGCGTTGTCGCGCAACCACCCGAGGTTCCGTGAGCTGGCGCTGTCGCTGCGTGCCCGCGGCAAGCCCGGCTCACTGGTTAGCGCGGCCGTGGCCAACCGCTTCGTACGCTGGCTCTACCACGAGATGACCCATCACCCCCGGAAGCCCCGGAAGGTGATGGACGCGGCGGCGTGAGGCCATCGCGACGATGGCGGCGGCACGCTCGGACGGCAACTGGGCCCCGCCCCCGGAACTGGCCCCCGGAAACCAGGCACCGCAAGCTCTGGCTTCAGGGCCTAGAACCATCCGGGTGGGGGCTCGTCCTCAGATGGGGCAGCCGCCGCCTGTTTTGAAAATAACCTGATCAAGCGTTGATCGCTCGAATCCCCAACGGGGCTATCGCCACTTCTCAGGAAGCCGGCGAAACGCTCGGATAGAAGAGTGGGCAAAAAACGCTTGACAGGACATCAGTCGTCATAGAAGTTGCCGGCCGCCCGCGGAGAGCGGGC
>JBGTLW010000220.1:0-21098 GCA_041743835.1 Phycisphaeraceae bacterium
CTCGACCCCCAAGGCCAGCACCAAGCTCAAAGCCAAACGCACCAGCCTCAAAACCCGACGCCTCCGCTGCGGCCTCGAAGACACCTACCTCATCCAAACACTCACCGGTGGAGATCGGGGGTAAATGTCTTCACCCTGGCAACTTTGGGATCGAAGACGATGGCGGCATAGCACCATTCATGCAGAACACATCTGTTACCTAACAAATACGGTTCTCAAATCTCGGACAGTCGTTGTGGCCCCCCTGAAATCTATGCGCCAGCCGTTACGAGAAACAATGCAGCCGGGCAAGAATGGGTTGATGCGTCGGTCCCGCGTGGGGCATCACGCAAGCCAAGATCCTTGCTGCCTGGTCGGTGCTTCTTTTGAAGGGTGTGGCGGTGGCTCAGGTTTCTTTGTACTTAAGGTGGCCCTGGAAGCGGTCGTCGATCAGCATGTCGATGAGCTTGCCGGCCTCTTCGGTGTTTTCATCCAGGATGGCGATCTCCAGGGCGATCATCCGCTGGGTCAGGGCGATCATGGCCCGGCGGTATCCCGCAGCCAGTTCATCGCGCTTGGCCCCCGGCTCTAGCTCCGCGATCATCGGCGGGGTCAACACCTTGCATTGGACTGCGAGGACCTGCATGGCGTGCGCGTGGTCGGCTGCGGCGGGCAGCCCGCCTTCTTTGCCGAGCTCCTGCTTGGCTTTGGCGAGGTGCTCAGCCATGGACTCCATGAGTTCCCAGAGCTCGGGTTGAGCGGCCGGGGCGTCGGCTGCGGCTTTGGGCTGGGCTTTGGTTTGCGTGAGGGCTGGGCTTGCGATGATGAGCATCGCGGCCAGGATCACGCACAGGGCTAACACGAGTCGGGGCATGGGCTGGCTCCGTAATATTGCGGGACAGGAGGACACGGGGGTATTGTCGCGGCTAAGGTATGGGATAGCCCTTAGCGCAAGGTTTGTCCGATAAAGCCCGCGACGCACAAGCCGGGGCGGCGGGGCGGCCGATATACTAAGGGTAGTGCTGCCCGCGTGGGTGGCTCGCGGCGGTGTGGGGTCCAGGCCCGGCACGTCCGAAAATACGCACTGCGGCGCCTCGGGCTGATCCTTCGGGTTGGTCGGGGCGTAGTACAAGGTGTTGACGATCAGGGTGCTCGGCTGGTGACGCGGCCGAGCGCGTGTGTGGGGGGTGCGATCAAGGGGCTTTTCATGGCTGCGCGAGAGTCGTCGCGGACACCTGTCATTGATGGAGGCTTGACTGATTTGCTGACGCGGCAGGACCTGCCGGGCCGGTGGATGGTCGTGCATACCCTCAGCCGACAGGAACAGGCCCTGGCCCGCGATCTGACCGCGATGGGGACACCCTTCCTGCTGCCTATGGTGCAGACGGTCCGGTACTACGGCCGACGCAAGACCAAGGTTGTTCTTCCGCTATTCCCCGGCTATCTGTTCATAAAGGGTGCTCTAGACGACGCTTACCGAGCCGATCGGACCCGGCGGGTCGCTCAGGTGATCCAGGTGCCCGATCAGGCTGGGTTTGTGCGGGAGCTTGGGAGCATTGAGCTGGTGCAGTCTGCGGGCGGTTTGTTGCAGCCGCACCCCTATCTCACGGTAGGAACTTGGGTTGAGGTGCAGTCTGGGCCATTCAAGGGTGCAATGGGAGTGGTCGATGAGGTCCATGGGCCCGGCCGTTTGATCCTGCGGGTCCAGACCCTGGGCCAGGCTGCGAGCCTGGAGATTGATGCCGGGCTTTTGGTCCCGCTAGAGCCGCAACCTGCGGAGGCAAACGCTTAACGTCTTGCTTTGGCAGTGTTTAGGAATCGTTGACAGGTCGCTGCGCGCATCAGGTGTGCGGCTGACGGGGGCGGAGCCCGCGCGTGTCAACCATGGGTTACATCTGCGTCGGTGGGAACCCGATTACAGTGGATTCGACCGAGATTCTACAGCTTGGAATTGCCTGGCCGGTACATCCGTTAAATCTTCCGGGTCAATCCAAAATTACGGGTTTACCCATTTACCCGAAGCGGATTTGTATGTGAGGCTAGATTTTGGAGGCTGTGCGAAGGAGCACACCACTTGCTTTTCGGGGGAGAGGGAGCTATACTAATGTTCGGATATTGTACGGCATATTTGTGTACGGGCCGGGGTCGTGGGGTGGCGTTTGCCCTGCTGGCTGCGGTGGCGAGTCTGGTGATGATGCCGACCGTTCAAGCCGCGCGAACCGCGGACTATCTGATGCTCCACGGCGTCGAGGACGGGCAAACCGTCAGCGATCAGGTGGTGGTCTCAGCCTTGGCGTCGAGTGGGACGCGGGCTGTGGCTCTCACGCTGACCGGGCCCGAGGGCGTGGTGGCGTCGGTGGTGCGTACCGAATCACCCTATGCTTTGGTTCAGCACGATGGCAGCCGCGAGCCCGGTGCGCTGGATGTGAGCCGTCTGCCCGAGGGTGCTTACACGGTGCTGGCCGAGCGCCTGACGCAGCCCGGCGGTCGGGTGTTGACCAGCACCGCCGTGAAGTTCACGGTGAAGCATGTGTTCTCCGCCCCCGCGCCAGCCGCTGCGACCACGACCACTAGCGTCACCCGCTTCGCAGCCTCGTTTGATCCGAGCTTCACCGAGTACGTGCTGGGTGGTGGCGTGGACATCCCGCTGACGACCGTGGGCAAGGCTGATTCTAAGAGCAACGTCGTGATGGTGGTCTGGTCTGATTCGCAGAAGCAGATGCTTAGCTCATTCGCGCACACGCTGTGGAAGCAGCCCTGGGCGGTCAGCCACAGCAAGCTCAACCAACTTGAGCCCGGCCGATACCAGGTGCAGGCCCTGAGCCGCGATGGTAACAAGATCCATACGGTGTCTAAGCGTTGGATCACCGTGCGCGCGGCTGAGCAGCCTGTGTTGTCGGATGCAACGCCTAAAGATACGGCCAGCAAGGCGACCGTATCCGCCCCCCCGGAAGTTGCCCCGGAAGTCACCCCGGAAGTCACCCCGCAAGTCACCACGGAGCTAACACCGGAACCCGCTCCGACAGATGTGGAGCAGCCCATCGCTGAGCCTAGCGCCGAACCTGTTCGGGCGACTATCAATGAAGTGAAGACTGCGGTCAACGCGGAGCCCGTGGCCGAGGTGGTCGTGGAGCCGAAGCCCGAGGTGGTCACCGAGCCGATCAAGGAGGTCGTCTCGCAGGTCGTGGCTCCGGAACCCGCGCCTGTCCGTGTGGACAGCTTCAAGCTTGGATTTCCATCAGCGATGCCGACGACCTATCAATTGGGGTCGTCCAAGTCGATCGCGTTGGATGTGACAGGGAAGCTGCCCACCGATGGCTTTGCGGTGGCGGTGGCGTGGTCGGACAGTCAGTCAGCCGTGGTTGACGCGTTTGGGCATGGTTTGAAGTCGCCCTACGTCATCTCAGCCGACTACCTGAACAAGTTGCCCGCTGGCCGAACACAGTTGCAGGTGATTGTGAATCTTCCAGGCCAACCGGCTGTGAAGCAGACGCACTGGATCGAGGTCCTGCCCGTGCCGGTGCCCGTGGACCCGTTCAAGCTTGCCTTTGCATCCTCGACGCCAGCGACCTATCAGTTAGGCTCGTCGCAGTCGATCGCGTTGGATGTGTCCGGCAAGCTGCCGTCCGATGGTCGTGTGGTGGCCCTGGCCTGGTCTGACAGCCTTTCGGGCATGGTCGATGCCTTTGGCCAAGAGTTGTCTTCGCCCTACACCCTGACTGCTGCGCACCTGAACAAGCTGCCCGCGGGTCGGACTGAGTTGCAAGTGCTGGTGCATGTGCCCGGCCAAACAAGCGTAAAGCAGACGCGCTGGATCGAGGTCCTCGCGGCCCCGACCCCGCCCCCAGCCACACAACCCGAGCCTGAGACCACCGCACCATTCACGCTGGCTTTTGCCAGCAGCACGCCGACGACCTATCAGTTGGGATCGTCCAAGTCGATCGCGCTGGATGCGACAGGGAAGCTGCCCAAGGATGGCTTTGCGGTGGCGGTGGCGTGGTCGAACAGCCAGTCAGCGATGGTTGATGATTTTGGTCACGCATTGACTTCCCCCTACGTCATCACCGCTGCGCAGTTGAACAAGCTGCCCGTCGGTCGGACTCAGTTGCAACTGCTCGTGAACATGCCCGGCCAACCCAGAGCGAAAGCGACGCACTGGATCGACATCGTGTCAGCCCCGGTGACATCGCCGGCCCCCGACGTGGAGACGACGCCGACCCCCGAAACAAACCCGGCCCCGGAACCAACTCCCGAGCCGACCCCAGAGAAAACCCCTGAGCTGGCCCCCGCGCCTGTCGAGCCGACACAGCCCGAAGCACAACCCGAGCCGAGCCCGCTGCCAAGCCCGGGGACTGGCGAGAACACCGGCTTCATCGCCCGTCAGCCCAAGACCGACCGCATTGTGGTCGCGGCAGGGGGAGATGTGGCGGCTGCGCTCGCGACGGGCAAGGACGTGGTGCTCAAGGCTGGGCAGCGTTACACCGCCACGGACATGCTGGTGTTGCGGTCGGGGCAGATGCTCACCACTGAATCGGGTGTGCGGGCCACACTGACTGTGCCGGGCATCAGCGTCTCCAACACAAAGGATGCAGTGGTGTCGGGTATCGAGGTGGGCTTGGCTGGCAAATCGCTGTATGTCAGCAACGCCACCGGGTTCCTGCTCGAAGATTGCATCCTGCGCGATGGTCGGCCCAACATCACCGTCAACAAATCTCAAGGCACGATCCGCAGAAACGTGATCATCGACGCTCGTGCAGCCTCCGGCGGGCACGGTATCTTTGCCGAAAACGACGCCACGCTCGTACTCATCGAGCAGAACGTGATCGACCGCAACGGCCACCCGACCGACGGTTGGCAGCACAACCTCTATCTCCACAGCGGCCATGTGACGCTGCGTGAGAACTTTATCACACGGGCGGGCACGCAGGCCATCCGCCCGGGCGCGATGATCCACTACGTCGGCAACGTGTTCAGCCGAAACCCAATCAATATCACAGTGAATCGGTGGCCATCGAGCGTAGTTAACAACTTGGTGCTGGAAGGATGTAACATCGGGGACAACGACGGCGTGCTTGGACCTGCCATCGACGTGAACCTGAAGCGAGGCTGGGGTATCCACGTCGAAGGAAGAATGGACCTCAATGACAACCGCTATCTCATCAAGGGGAATATTGTTGCCAACCGCTTGAAACACACTCAAGGTGTCCCCGGCATTTACACATGGGCCGATCCCAACCACCTCATACTGGAGTCTAACGCGGTGTATGCGTGGCCTGGCGGCCTGAGGGACAATCAGTTCAGCTACGGGCTGAGGGTGAATAACGCCCCAACCGCGATGCCTGTGGATGCGACCAACCTGCAGAGTTCTGCGCCGTACACGGACGGAGGCCGAACCCTGGGCACGTTCTACAACATTAACGTGCTCAAGAATGCCGCCCGCAACCTCAGCGACGCGGAGCGGACGCAGTACCACAACCAGTTCATGGATACACTGCGGGCGCGCCCGCGCGGGGTGTGGTATGACAAGCTGGACGCCATAGCAGTACGTAACTACGTCAAGCAGGGCATGCTGATGGACCCGCACCACGATTAGTCACCGCAACTGAGAGACTATCTGATCTCATGCCGCCGCCCCTTACACGGGCGGCGGTATTTCTTGTGGGGTCGCGGGGTTTTCCAGTGCCCCCGCGCCTCCATTCACGTGAACACGTGACAAGCAATTCAAACATGACAACGATTGGCTATCTCGTCCCCGAGTTCCCCGGCCAGACGCACGCGTTCTTTTGGCGCGAGATCGGCCAGCTCAAGAAGCGCGGCTACGATTTGGTGCTGTTAAGTACCAAGTCCCCTGCCAAAACCATTCAGCCCCACACTTGGGGCGTGGAGGCCCAGTCCCGCACCTGGTACCTCCATCCGATTGGACTCTCAGGTCTTGGCCTCGTCGCCCGGGGGCTGCTCGCCGCTGGCCCCGTGGGTCTGATCCGGGCCCTCCGCCTCGCTCAAGGCGAGCCCGGCGGCGGCCTCAAGCGAAAGCTCCGCAACCACGCCATGATCCTCCACGCACTCGAACTCACCGGCCTCTGCCGACACCGCGGCATCCGACACATCCATGTGCATTCCTGTGCAGAGGCCGCTTTCATCGCCGCGCTGACGCGACGCCTTGGCGGGCCTTCGTACAGCATCACGCTGCACGGCCCTCTCAGAGACTATGGCCCCCAGCAACGCCTCAAGTGGCGGCACGCCGACTTCGCCATCGTCATCACCAAACAGCTTGAAAAGCAGGTCAAGGACGCCATCGGGGACGACCTCCCCGACCACCTGAGCATCGCACCTATGGGCGTCGACCTCGCACAGTTCGAACGCCAGTCGCCCTACCAGCCGTGGACCGGCCAACGTCCCGCGGTGCTGTTTAGTTGCGCTCGGTTGAATTACATCAAGGGCTTCGGCGAACTGATCGAAGCGATCAAGCGGCTGGCTGACCGTGGGTTGGACGTCACGCTACGGATCGCCGGCCAGGACGAGCAAGGCGGCAGCGGTTACGCTCGGACACTTCAAACGAAGATCGACGAGCTGGGCCTTTCCGACCGCATCATCCTGCTTGGCAGCCAGCCCGCGGAGATGGTCCGCGAGGAGTTGCAGAAGGCAGACGCTTTCGTGCTCGCCAGCCACGCCGAGCCGCTGGGGGTGGCGATCATGGAGTCTATGGCGATGGGTGTGCCGACGATCACAACCAATGCCGGTGGTGTGCCCGAGTTGGTGGATCACACGGTGGACGGGTACCTCGTCGCTCCACGGGAAGTTGAGGCTTTGGCCGACGGCATTGAGACGGTGCTGAGGGACCCCGCGCTGGCGACGCGGCTGGCGTCCGCCGGCCGCGCCAAGATCGCGCGGTCCTTCCACTCCGGCGTCAGCGCCGAAGTGATCGCCCGCGGCCTGGACCGTGTGCTGGGCGAATCACGAAACAAGCCGGAGTCGATCGGTGCCGCAAGCCTGGGGCGGGACGTATGAAACGTTTTCGTGTCCTGCTCCTGGCGGAGATGGCAAACCCACGGATGGTCAGTGTGCCGCTGGTGGGCTGGTCGCATTGCCGTGCCATTGCCCGGCGTGTGGATGCGCACATGGTGACACAGGTGCGTAACCGTCAGGCCATCCTCGATGCGGGCCTAGTCGAGGGCAAGGATTTTACAGCCATCGATTCGGAGCGATTTGCCCGGCCCATGATGAAACTCGCGGGCAAGCTGCGCGGCGGCAGCGGCAAAGGATGGACGACGGTCATGGCCTTGACCGCATTGGCGTACCCGTATTTCGAGCGGCTGGCGTGGAAGCAGTTCGGACCACGGATCGTGGCGGGCGAGTTTGACCTGGTGCATCGCGTGACACCCCTGAGCCCGACGCTGCCGAGTTATTTTGCGAAGCGTTGCGCGAAAGCGGGTGTGCCGTTTATTTTAGGGCCGCTCAACGGCGGTGTGCCCTGGCCGCGGCAGTTCGACAGCGCCCGCCGTCGGGAGCGGGAATGGCTCTCGTACTTCCGTGGCGTGTACCGCTTCATGCCCGGCTACACCACGACACGAAGGCACGCCAGCGCGCTGCTGATCGGGTCAGCCGACACGCTCGCGCAGATGCCGAAGCGGTATCACGACAAGTGCGTGTACATCCCCGAGAATGCCATCGAGCCCGAGCGGTTCCCCGCGGTGGAGCGCCGGGCAACCGCTCCCCCGCTCCGTGTGGTGTTCATCGGTCGGCTGGTCCCGTACAAGGGCCTGGACATGTTGATCGAAGCGGTGGCCCCGCTGATGCGCGAGGGGAAGCTAAAGATCGATGTCATCGGCGATGGCCCCGAGCGTCAGCCCATCGAGCAACTGATCGAGCGGGAGCGTGTGGGTCAGGCTGTGGCGTTTGCGGGCTGGCTTGCGCATGATGCGATTGCGAGGCGTGTCGCGGAAGCGCACGTGCTGGGGTTTCCAAGCATCCGCGAGTTTGGTGGGGGGGTTGTACTTGAAGCGATGGCTTTGGGCGTGGTGCCGGTGATTGTGGACTACGGCGGACCCGCCGAGCTGGTGACCCCGGACACCGGATTTGCTGTACCCATGGGCACGCGTAAACAGATCGTCGAGCGGCTTAGCAGGACATTCTCTGAGATATGCGATGCCCCGCAGCGTTTGCCCGCGATGTCCGCGGCAGCGATGGACAGGGTCAGTCAGTTGTTTACATGGGACGCCAAAGCGGGGCAGACGCTGGAGGTTTACCGCTGGGTGCTGGGGCAGCGGAGTGATAAGCCGGACTTTGGTCGCCCGTTGCAGCGTGTCGGAGCTGATGCTCTGTCGCTCAGGGTGGGGGGTAACGGATGACACGAGCCTCCACACCACCAGTTGCCGGGGTTGCCGCCATCGGTGAGCCGCCGCCGCCCGTGCCAACGCCCGGCCCGGATGCCAACACCTCGCTGCGGCGTCGCGCGATTGGTGGCGGCGCATGGGTCATCGCTGGCTTTGGCACCGGTCAGGTGGTTCGGCTGGTGACGAACATCCTTCTGGCCCACATGCTGACGCCGGAGGCATTCGGGCTGATGGGCCTTGTCGTCATTGTCATCCATGGCTTGGAGATGTTCTCTGACCTGGGCAACGGCTCTGCGGTCATCCAGAACAAGCGCGGCGACGACGAGCGGTTCCTCCAAACCGCATGGACACTGCAGATCATCCGGGGTGCGTGCGTGGCGTTGATAGCGGCGGCGATCGCCTGGCCATACGCGTGGTTCTACGGCCAACCGCCGTTGTTCCTCTTCGTGATCCTGGCTGCGGCATCGCCGTTGTTTAACGGTTTCATGTCTACTGCCAGGCTGCAGTACCAACGCCACTTGCGTATCAAGGCGCTGACCATGCTCGACTTCGGCGTGCAGGTCGCAAGTGCCGTGGTTACCTTGGCGCTGGCGTGGCACTTCCGCAACGTATGGGCGCTGGTGATCGGTTGGGTCGTCGCCAGCGCGATGAGCGTGCTCGCCAGCCACCTCCTCTTGCAGGGTGGGCGTCATCGTCTGTTGTGGGACCGAGAAGCTGCCTCCGAGATTTTCCGCTTCGGGCGGTGGATCCTGGCGGCTACGGCCTTGGGGTATCTTGCGGCCCACGTCGACAAGCTGATGCTCGGCAAACTCGTGGACCCGCGGACACTGGGCCTGTTTTGGATGGCCAGCAACCTCGCCATGCTGCCCTCGCAGGTGTCCAGCCGGGTGATGGGCGCCGTGCTCTACCCCACGCTCGCCGAGGCTGCGCGTCGGGACCGGAGCCAGTTCGAGCAGCGTGCCAAGACCGCCCGCCGCACGATGATTGCCCTGTCTGCGGTGCCCATCGTGTTCGCGCTGTTTGGTGGGCCTCTGCTGATGCTCTCGTTTTACCCGGTTAATTACTGGGACAGCATCTGGATGCTCCCGGGGCTGGTGATCGCCAGGACGTTCTCGTGCCTGGGCGGCAGCTCGAACTCGATCCTCCTCGCACTGGGCAACAGCCGGGCAACATTCATTCAGAATCTCATCAAGTTCACCGCGACACTCGTGCTGATGGTGGTCGGCGGGTACTACGCGGGTATCCCGGGCATCATCGTGGGCATTGTGCTCGGCGAGTTCGCAGGCATCCTCGCGCTGTCGGTGCTGCTGGAGCGCGAGGGCATCAAGGTCATCTGGCAGGACATGTCCGTGGCGATTGGCGCGGTCGGACTATCCGTGATGATCAGCCTGGTGTTGGGTGGCGGCCACGAGCGCCTGATGCTTTTGACGTTTGAACCCTTGGCCCTCGCGCTGGTCGGGGGTGTCGCCATGCTGGCGTTGCTGTGGGCCGCGAAGGTCGGCCGATCAATCCTGCGTAAATAGCACCACAATCCGACGCGATCATCGCCATGCTCCCTATCCTCCCTGTCTATTACGCCTACGCGGTCCTGGTCTTGGTGCTCTTTGGCACAATCAAGCCACGCACCGCACTACTGATCGCATTCATCGGCGGCTGGCTCTTCTTGCCGATGGCCCGGTTTGCCCCCGGCCTAATCCCCGACACCGGGAAAGAGGGCGTGGTGTCGTTCAGCATCCTGCTGAGCGTGCTGATCTTCGATACCAGCCGGCTATACCTCTTCCGACCGCGGTGGTTTGACCTGCCCGTTTTCATCTACGCGGTGGTCGCGCCGTTGTCTTCATCAATCGACAACGGCCTTGGCCTGTACGACGGCTTTTCGGAGGTCTATCGCGACACGGCGATGTGGCTGATCCCGTATCTGATGGGCCGGATCTACTTCCAGACCCCCGACGACCTGCGTGCGCTGACGCTTGCGGTATTTACAGGTGCTTTGATCTATGTGCCTCTGTGCCTTATCGAGATGAAGCTGGCGCCGATCCTGCACTCCACGGTGTATGGCTTTACACAGCACTCGATGGTGCAATCCCTGCGATATGGCGGGTGGCGACCAATGGTCTTCATGCAGCACGGCCTGATGCTCGCGGCGTGGATGGCGCTCGGTGTCATCGCGGGTTACGCGCTGTGGCGAGAGGGCACGCTCCGCCGACATATGGGGGTGCCAGCCCTTGCTTTGCTCCTGGTCCTGTTCGTGGTTGCTGTGATGAGCCGATCAGCAAACGCGTGGTTTATGCTGGTGGTCGGCTTTTTGGCGGTCTGGATGATGCGGACCTACTCGACAAGGGCCGTGCTGATCTGCCTGGTCCTGTTGCCGCCCGCATATGTGACGATCCGCACGCTGGGTCTGTGGTCGGGTCAGGGTTTCGTTGAAATGTTGCGCTCAATCAACGCGGATCGTGCTGCTTCAATGCAGTTCCGTTTTACCATTGAAGATGCTGTTATTGCGCGCAGTCTTGAGAAGCCCTTCTTCGGCTGGGGTGGCTGGGGCGACTGGATCCCCGATGCCACAGCAGAAGGCGAAGAGGCGAAGGCGTTCGACGGCATGTGGGTCATCATCTTGGGCAAGCGCGGTTTGCTCGGCATGACCAGCCTTTTGGCGATGTTGCTCTTGCCCGCGGTACTCGTACTGCTTCGGCCCAAGCCGAATTGGCATGTGAAAGGGCACCTGCCGTTGTTCGCCCTGGCAACCATCACCACGCTCTACATGGTGGACAGCCTGCCCAACGCAATGGCCAACCCCATCTACATGGTATGCGCCGGCGCGGTGTCCACACTGGCGACCGTTACTTGGCCCTTGCCACGCCCGATGACTCGTCCCACGCACCCACAAGTGGCCGGGTCGCTTTCTCGGGAACGCCCCGTCCTCGCTTCTGGGCCCGGAGGCAACGTATGAATATCCGAAGCACGACCCACCCGTCCAAGCTCCGCGTCCTCTATGCTGCGGGCCCCGGCGACGTGATCGGCACTTACCGCCAGTGGGCCGCGGGTGTTGAGGACACGACGCAGGTAGCCCGCACCTACTCCGGACAGTTCTATGAGCTATGTGAAGACCTCGACGCTTTCGGCGTCGTCGTCGCCACTCACCCTGAAGCCAAGACCTTCGCCGAGGGTCGCTTCATCATTGAGCACCGCCCACTGCGGTTCAAGAACGCAGGGGGCCTGACCTATCACTTGGGCCAACTGCTCTACGGCCTCGGACTGATACGCACGGCCGTGCGCCATCGCTGTCACGCCACGGTCGTAAGTACTGGGACACACTGGTTCGTGCTCCGCTTGTTGCCGTTGCTTGGTATCCGTGTGATCCCGACGCTGCACTGCGTACTCTGGCCGAAGCACGCACGCATTTCGCGGATCCAACGGCTGACGCTCCGCTTGGGTGCAGGTCTCTTCAGCCGCTCTGCCGACCGCATTCTTAGTGCGTCGCACGACATCACCGCGCAGGTGCAGGAGTTGACCGGTGGCCGGCATCGTCCCGTGATCCACTTTCTGCCGACCTACCTGCCTCAGATGTTCGACCCCATCGCACCCCCGCAGCCGCGACAGCCTGGGCAGGTGATGTCGGTACTTTACGCAGGTCGAATTGAAGAAGATAAAGGTGTGTTCGACCTGCTTGAGTGCGCCCGCCGGCTCAAAGACGAGATGCCCGGCCAACTGCGCTTCGACGTCTGTGGTACCGGCTCGGCGATCGAACGGCTTCAGCAAAAGCGTGATGAGCTTGGCCTGACCGACATTTTTATCCTCCACGGCCACTGTGACCGCAAACAGATGGAGCAACGCTTCAGCGCCGCGCACGTCGTGGTGGTCCCAACTACCTCTGACTTCGTCGAGGGTTTTAATCAGGTCGTGGTCGAAGCGATCCTGGCTGGCCGCCCCTGCATCACATCGTTGGTCTGTCCCTCCCTACGATATGTCAAGGATGCGATAGTCGAGGTACCGCCAGATGATGTTGACGCCTATACCGATGCGATCCACCGCATGGCGTCGGACAATGAACTGTACCTTTCGCGACAGCATGCGACTACACAGTACCAGTCCCAATTCTACGACCCACAGACCGGTTGGGGGTACGCCCTGCGTACCGCGTTGATGCAGAACCCCCCGGCCGCAGATCATTTGGACAACGGACCCGTCAGCACGCATAACGCTTGACCTCAAGCCGTCCCGCCTACACCTTGCCTGATCACCCTAACATCCTGACTGTCATCGTTAACTATCGCACTGCGGGCATGGTTATTGACTGCCTCGCCTCGCTGGAGACCGAGGTGCAGTGCAATCCAGGTCTCCGAGTCGTGATCGCCGACAACGCCTCGGGTGACGACTCGGTTCAGCGATTGGGCGATGCAATCGAGCGGCGCGGCTGGGATGCCTGGGCCACTCTGATGCCGCTGCCCGAAAATGGTGGTTTTGCATACGGCAATAATGCTGCGATTCGGCCAGCGCTGGCTGGCGACGACCCGCCTGTCTTCGTAATCCTGCTTAACCCCGACACGCTGGTCCACCCCGGAGCGGTGGGGCAACTGATCGACTTCTTCGACCGCCACCCCGACGTCGGCATCGCCGGCTCGAGGCTTGAGGACCCCGATGGCACCCCGCAACGGTCTGCCTTTCGCTTCCACACACTTCGTAGTGAGCTCAACGATGCACTCCGCTTCGGTCCTGTCAGCCGACTGCTCGACAAGCAGGTCGTTGCTCCGCCACCGCCTGTGAGCGAGCAGCCTACAGACTGGGTCGCCGGGGCCTGCATGATCGTCCGCCGTGACGTGTTCGACGCCATCGGCCTTCTGGACGAGGGCTACTTTATGTATTTCGAAGAGACCGATTTCTGCAAGCGCGCCGCCGACGCAGGGTTCCCGAGCTGGTACGCCCCCAAAGCGCGGGTCATCCACCTTGTCGGCCAAGCCTCAGGCGTCACCGATACCAAGCGTAAGCCGAAGCGTCGACCCCGATATTGGTTTGATTCCCGTCGACGGTACATGCTCAAGCAATATGGTTGGGCCAAGACCCTGCTGATCGATCTCACGTGGGCGATGGGCTATCCGCTCTACCGCCTGCGACACGCGGCCCAAGGCAGACGGCTGTCCGAGCCGCCGCACCTGTGGTCCGACTTCGTCCGCTACAACCTGCTTTGTCCCCGGAGCAAGCCGTGACTTTCCAAATCACACCTTCACAAACTGATGCCTCCGGCAGCGACGCGGCACGTCCCAAGGGATGTGGTGCAACCAACCAGAATCCCGACAACTTGAGCCTGCTCGCGCTGCTTCGCGAGGACAAGGCCAACCATTACAACAGTATTTGGGAGCAGGGCTTCTGGGCTCTGGCCGTGCATCGCTTCGGTAACTGGCGGATGGGCATCAAGCCTAAGGCGGTGCGTTTGCCTTTCTCGGTGGCGTACAAGTTCCTCAATAAGTGGGTCGAGTGGACCTGCGGAATTAGTTTGCCTTACACCATGCCGGTGGGACGTCGGGTCAGGCTCTGGCACCATGGCGGCATGATCCTGCACGCCGCTCGCATCGGCAATGATGTGCAAATCCGCCAGAACACCACGATCGGTGTTGCCAGGACCGATCACAACTTCGAATTGCCCGTGATCGAAGACCACGTTGATATTGGCGCCGGCGCGGTCATCATTGGTTCGATCACCGTCGGCCGGGGGGCCGTCATCGGCGCTAACGCGGTGGTCAACAAAGACGTACCCGCGTACAGCGTGGCGGTGGGTGTGCCGGCACGCGTGATCAAGCAACTGACGCCGCCCAGCGAAGCGGCCACCACCGGAGCAAGGGGTTCGGCATCGTGAATGATGTAGGCATCGTGCTGATCGGGCGCAATGAGGGCCAGCGGCTGGTCCGCGCGCTGGATGCCGCGGCCCGCGAGGGTGCGCGAGTGGTGTACGTCGATTCGGGCTCCACCGATGGCAGCTTGGCCGCAGCTCAGCAGCGCGGAGCGCATGTGGTAGAGCTGGATACCTCGATCCCTTTCACCGCGGCCCGCGCGCGCAATGCCGGGCTTGAAGCGCTGCGGCTGCTGGAACCAAGCGCTCGCTACGTGCAGTTCATCGACGGAGACTGTGTGTTGGAGCCGGGGTGGGTCGGCGTTGCGAAGGCGGCGCTGGATGGGGAGGAGCGGCTGGCGGTCGTCTTTGGCCGACGACGCGAGGAGCGAGTGGAAGCGTCGGTGTATCACCGCCTGATCGACTTGGAGTGGGACCGACCCGCGGGGCTGGCGGAGTGGTGCGGCGGTGATGCGATGATGCGGCTCGAAGCGCTGCGCGAGGTGGGCGGGTACGACCCGACCGTCGCGGCTGGCGAGGAACCGGAACTGTGTATGCGGCTGCGGGCGGTGGGGTGGTGGGTGCGGTGTGTGGACCACCCGATGACCCGGCACGACGCAGCCATCCACCGCCTCGGCGCGTTCCTGCGTCGGGACATCCGCACGGGGCGCGGGGCCCTGGACCTGGTCCTCAAACAGCCGCAGCGCGACAACCCCTTCATCCCGATTGTGAAACAGACGATGTTGTGGGGGTGGGGCTGGGCCGGCTGGATGGTCGCGATGGCGATCTTCGTGGTCGTGCTCACGCCCGTATGGGTTGGACTCGCGGGGCTTCTGCTCGGCGGGCTCGGCCAGGCGATGCGGATGGCGAGGCAGGTCCGATATGGTTTAAGTCGTAAGTTGTCCGCGCGTGATGCGGGTGTGTTGGGGTTGCTCGTGGTCCCCGGCACGCTGGCGCAGATGTGGGGGCAGGTGCGTTACCTGATCGATCGCGCCACCGGCCAACGCACACGGCTTGTGGAGTACAAGCACACGCCGCCCGCCCCGGACACCTCCCCGGACACCGCCTCGGGTTAAGCCCGCCACACCAGAATCCCGCAACGACCACCACGACTTGCCGACACCATGACGGAGAGCAAAGACATGACGACCGCCGCCGCCACGCCCATCGATGCGCAGCGAAACCCCTACGAAGACGAGGGGACGATCCGCAAGTGGAAGCAGGACTACTACCAGCCGATCTCCGAGCGCTTCTATGATGCGGCGGTGCCCCGGCTGCTCACTCGCATGGGCGCGAAGCCCGGCGACCGCGTGCTCGACGGCGGCTGTGGCACGGGTGTGCACTCGGTCCGGGCCGCACGCTTCGGCTGCCGGACCATGGGTGTCGATCTATCCAACGCGATGCTCAACGTCGCGCGGGAGAATGCACACGAGGCGGGCCTCTCAAACCAGATCAACTTCCAGCAGGAAGACCTCACCACGCTCTCGCTTGAAACAGAAAGCTTTGACCACGTGTTCTCGTGGGGCGTCATCATCCACATCCCCGACATCGGCAAGGGGCTGGAGCAACTGGTCCGTGTGCTCAAGCCCGGCGGGTCGCTAGGCCTCTATGTCACCAACCGCGGCGCGCTGGATCACAAGATCGAGCGTGTTGCCCGCAAATTGCTGGGTAAGCCCGCCAAGCCCTTCGAGGCAAGCGCATGGGGCGAGGGCCATTGGCACGAGATGCCAGGCGGGAAGATGTGGACCATCCACGTCGATGCGCGGCAGATCACCGAGCACCTGCAACAGCTCGGCCTCAAACGCACGCACCGCTATGCCGGCGAATTCACCGAGATGCAGAAGAACCTCGGCGGCTTCACCCGGCGGACGGTCCTTCGCCTGAACAACCTGCTCTTCAAGATCGGGGCGCCGGCATCGCTGTCGTCAGGTCAATTCATGGTCTTCCACAAGCAGGCGTCCTGAACACCGCGGGCCGCCACGCGTGCGGGATGTTCTTTCTTCTTACCCCACACCCGGATCGATCCAGATGCGTATCGCGTTCCTGGGCTGCGGCTATGTCGCCAACATGTATCGGCTGTCCCTCCCGCTTCACCCGCAGTTGAGGGTGGCCGGTGCGTATGACCGCGATGCTGATCGTGCCAAGGCCATGGCTGCGCAGACCGGCTCGGCCGCTTACGCGAGCTTCGCGGACTTGTTGGCCGACCGCGATGTCGATCTGGTGCTCAATCTCACCAACCCCGGCGCGCACTACGAATTGACCAAGGCCTGCCTCGAAGCGGGCAAGCATGTGTACACCGAGAAGCCCCTGGCGATGCGGATGGACCATGCCACGGAGCTGGTCAACTTGGCTGAGGAGCGAGGCCTGTGCCTTTCCTCGGCACCATGCACGCTGATGAGCGCGGCCGCCCAGACGCTGTGGCGCGGTCTCCGCGATCAGCGGGCTGGGCGCGTTCGTTTGGTGTACGCGGAGATGGAAGACGGCATGGTCCACCGCATGCCGGTGCAGCAGTGGGTCAACGAGATGGGCGTGCCCTGGCCTTACGTCGATGAGTTTGAGACCGGCTGCACGGTGGAGCACGCGGGCTATGTGTTGTCGTGGCTGGCTGCGTACTTCGGCCCGGCCGAGCCGGTCACCGCGTTCTCCACGTGCCTTGTCCCCGACAAACTGCCCGGCCAAGCGGTCGGAACCGCGGCCGACTTCTCCGTCGGCTGCATCCGGTTTGCCGACGGCGTGGTGGCCCGGCTGACGTGCGGGATTTACGCGCCGCACGACCACCGCCTGCGCATCTTCGGGGACGACGGCGTGCTCGAACTGCAAGACCCGCGCAGCGATGATTCGCCCATACGGCTACGCAAGTTCATCACCATCCGTCGGGCACGCAAGATGAGCCCGTTCTCCACTAAGTTGCCCCTGCTCGGCGGTAAATCGAAGCAACCTAAGTACCGCGGGTCGCAGCGGCGGGACTTCTGCCGCAGCATCGCGGAGATGGCCGACGCCATTGCTGAGGGTCGCCAGCCGTACATCACGCCGCGGTTCTGCCTGCACATCAACGAGGTCACCCTCGCGCTGCAGAACGCGATGGAGCACGCCTCGACGGTGGAGCTGACCACACGGTTTGATCCGATCCAGCCGTTGCCCTGGGCCACGGCATGAGCCAGTCGTCTCACACACAGCCCGGCCACATCCTGATCACGGGTGCGACCGGCTTCCTCGGGCGTTACGTCGTGCGGGCCGCGCTCGCCGCGGGCCATCGGGTCACCGCCACGTACCGCAGCGAAGACTCGCGCACGGGGTCGGGGCTTGCCGGCTTGCAGGGCTTGTCGTGGGTGCGCGTTGACCTGCAAAACCCGGAGCAGATCGACGCAGCACTCGCGGGTATCGACACGGTGATCCACCTGGCTGCACGCATGGCCGGCGGTGCCACGGCGATGCGCGGGGACACCGTAGACGCGACGCGGCAGCTCATCCAAGCGATGGGGCGGTCGCGGGTCGGGCGGCTGGTTCTGGTCAGCTCGCTCGCGGTGTATGACTATCAAGCGCCAGCCGAGCACGCGACGCTCGACGAAACCACACCGCTTGAGCCTGAGCCGGGCCAGCGGGATGTGTATTGCGCGGTGAAGCTCGAACAGGAAGCGTTGGCAAGGTCGCTTTGTGAAGCGATGGGCATCGGGCTTACGGTGCTTCGGCCGGGGGCGATCATCGGGCCGGGGCATGTGTGGACCAGCCGGATCGGTGTGGGGTTACCCGCGGGATTCTGGCTGATGATCGGTGGCCACGCGCCGCTGCCCCTGACCTATGTGGGCAACTGTGCCGAGGCGATCGTGTTGGGTGTCGGCCCCGCCGCGGTCGGCCAGACGCTCAATATCATCGACGATGACCAGCCGACCCAGCGCGAATTCTTGAAGCAATTGCTGGGTGCGGGCGGCTCGCCGCCGCGGACGGTCACGCTGCCCTGGCCGGTGGTGCGTGCGGTGGTTGGTGCGGTGTCGCGGGTCAACAGCGGGTTGTGTGGCGGCCGACTTCCTTTGCCGGGGATCGTGTCGCCGCGTCGCTTGGCCGCGCGCGTTAAGCCGATGAACTACAGCAACGCCCGCATCAAGCAGGCCCTGGGTTGGACGCCCCGTGTGCCCGTGCGTGATGCGATCCGACTATCGCTGGCGTCGGGAGAAACCAACGCTTCGAGCGCTCCGCCCACGGTCCCTGATACGAACTGACCATGCCGCAACGCATCGCATACATGACCGGCGAATACCCGCGCGCGACGGATACCTTCATCCAGCGCGAGGTGGCCGAGCTCCGCCGCGCCGGGGTCAGCGTCGAGACCATCTCGATCCGCCGGACCGATCCCAAGCACCACGTCGGGCCCGAGCAGCGTGAGGAGTTTGCGCGGACGCACTACCTGCTCCCCGCCTCGCCTTGGAAGCTGGTGTCGGCTCACGTCCGTGCCGCCTTCGCCTCGCCAGGGCGTTACCTGCGCGCGATGGGGCTTGCGTGGCGGACACGGCAGCCCGGCTTCCGTGGACACGTGTACCAGCTCTTCTACTTCCTCGAAGCGGGCATGGTCACCGCGATCTTCCGCACGCACCGCATCGAGCACCTCCACAACCACTTCGGCAACTCCAGTTGCTCGGTGGCGATGCTCGCGTCGGTGATGAGCGGTGTGCCGTTCAGTTACACCATGCATGGCCCGGCCATCTTCTACGAGCCGATGCTCTGGCGGATTGATGAAAAAATCGCACGGGCGAGCTTCGTCGCCTGCATCAGCCACTTTTGCCGAAGCCAGGGCATGACTTTTAGCCGACCCGAGCACTGGCACAAGCTGCGCATTGTCCACTGCGGCGTGGACCCGGATTTGTTTGAGCTGCGGAGTCATGCCGGGCGCGGCACACGGCTGACCTACGTCGGCCGACTCGCTGCGGTGAAGGGATTGCCCGTCCTTCTCGAAGCGATGGCGGCGCTACCCACTGATGTCCGGCTAAGCGTGGTCGGCGATGGTGAGGACCGGGCGCTGCTCGAAGCGATGACGGGCAAGCTCGGGCTCAAGGATCGCGTGGACTTTCTAGGGTTTCGGTCGCAGACACAGGTGCGAGAGCAGTTGGCGGCTACGGATGTGTTTGTGATGTCCAGCTTTGCCGAGGGCGTGCCGGTGGTGTTGATGGAAGCGATGGCCACGGGTGTACCCGTGGTTGCGACACGCATCGCGGGGATAGCCGAGCTTGTGGGGGATGGCGTCAGCGGACTGCTGGTTTCGCCGGGGGATACGGCGGCTTTGGTCGCGGCTCTGGAGCGGTTGATTGCGGATGCGCCGTTACGCGCGCGGCTGGGCGCGGCGGGGCGTGAAATGGTGCAACGCGAGTTTGACGGCCGAGTCGAGGCGGCGTGGCTCCGCGCGATCTTCGCGGGGCAGACACAGCCCGGCCAACTCCGACCGGGCGTGTGTGCGGTAGAGTCTGCGCCTGCCGTGGAAGTCCGTGCAGCCTCTACGCCGGTGATGACACGATGACGATGCCAAGCACCATGCCTGGTCGCTACTGCTTGATCGCGCCCTGCCGCGACGAGGAGGCCTACGCCCGGCGGACACTGGACAGCGTCGTGCGTCAGACGATCTTGCCCAGCCTGTTTGTGATTGTGGATGACGGCTCGACGGACCAGACACCCGCTATTCTTGCCGAGTATGCCGCGCGTTACGATTTCATCCGCATCATCCGCAGGGAGGATCGCGGCGAGCGTAAGGTTGGCCCGGGTGTGATCGATGCGTTCTACGCGGGTTACAACACGATCGATCCCTCCGCGTTCGACTACATCTGCAAGCTCGACCTGGACCTCGACATCCCGCCCGGCTACTTCGAGGAGATGATGCGGCGGATGGCGGACAACCCGCGCCTTGCCACGTGCAGCGGGAAGGCCTACTTCCCCGGCCCGTCGAACCAGACGAAGGGCTTTGAGGGCGAATTGATCTCTGAGGCGTGTGGCGACGAGATGTCGGTGGGGATGATCAAGTTCTACCGCCGCGAGGCCTTCGAGCAGGTAGGCGGGTTTGTCCGCGAGGTGATGTGGGACGGCATTGATTGCCACCGCTGCCGGATGATGGGGTGGGTTGCGTGTTCGTGGGATGAGCCGGCCCTGCGGTTTATTCACCTGCGCCCGATGGGTTCGAGCCAGCACGGCATCCTCACCGGGAGGATGCGCCACGGCTATGGGCAGTGGTTCATGGGTACAAGCCCGGCGTACATGGCGGCGAGCGTGCTGTTCCGCATGAGCCGTCGGCCTTATGTGATCGGTGGCGCGGCGATGGGGTGGGGCTACCTGCGGAGCATGATCGCTCGACGCCCACGCTATGGGGACGCTGCATTTCGGCGTTTCCTCAACCGGTACCAATGGGCCTGCCTGCTCAAGGGCAAGCGGGCCGCGACACTTGCGACGAATGAACGACAGAAGATGAACTGGCAACAGCCCGTCAACCAAGCTGCCCCCCACACGCGGGCCGAGGAGACCTACACATGACCACGACCCCCCACACATCACCCTCTCATTCAAAAGACCGGAGCCCTTGCATTGAGCCCAACTGGTTCTGAGTCCCGGGACGACACGTCTGCGCCAGCCATGGCGGAGGTGGTGTTGCGTGGCGTGCGGCTTCACGCGGTGACGATGCGCGAAGCCCTCGATGTCATCGCGCGCGCCATCGCCCGTGGCAAAGGCGGCTGGGTCATTACGCCGAATTTGGACATCCTGCGGCAGGCTGAGCGTGATGCTTGGTTGCGCGACACCGTGAACCGCGCGGACCTGGTGCTGGCGGATGGGATGCCGTTGATATGGGCCAGCCGATTGCAGGGCACGCCATTGCCCGAGCGCGTGGCTGGTTCCACGCTGGTGGTTGAGCTAGCTAAGCGTTGCGCGGCCGAGGGCTGGCGGTTGTTTCTGCTGGGCGGCGCACCCGGTGCTGCGGAAGCGGCTGCGGC
>JBGTLW010000221.1:0-14334 GCA_041743835.1 Phycisphaeraceae bacterium
CTGCCGGGACGCGGGGTTTCCGGGTTGCGGTTCGTGGGGGCTGCGCGTGCGTCGTGCCCGGCCTGCTGTGCGCGATGGCTCACGACACGGGCACGGGCTTGGTGTGGACAGCGTTGGGGAAATAGTCCTGCATCGCGCTGACGCCCCACGTGCCCTCACGCAGCGCGGCGATCGCTTGCACGGCACACTGGGCGGCGGTCATCGTGGTGATCATCGGCACGCCATTGCGCACGGCCGCGGCTCGGAGCTTGCCTTCGTCGGTGCCCGCGCCTTTACGGGTGGGGGTGTTGATGATCAGGTCCAGCTCGCCGTTCTTCATCATGTCGATGGCGTGTGGCCTGCCCTCGACGATCTTGTTGACGCGGGTGGTCTCGACGCCACGGCCGCTGAGGTAGGCGTGCGTCCCCGCGGTCGTGCGGACGGCAAAGCCCATTGCCAGCAGCTTGCGCGCGACCGGTTCCACGGCGGCCTTGTCCTCGGCCCGCACGGAGAGGAACACCGTGCCTTGCAACGGCAGCGGCACGCCCGCAGACATCTGGCTCTTGGCGAAGGCGATGGCAAAGTCGTGGTCCGCGCCCATGCACTCGCCCGTGCTGCGCATCTCCGGGCCAAGGATCACGTCCACGCCGGGGAACTTGCCGAACGGGAAGACCGACTCCTTGATCGAGGTGTGCGTGGGTACGACTTCCTCGGTGATGCCCAGCTCATGGAGTTGTTTGCCAGCCATGACTTTCGCGGCGAAGCGTGCCCACGAGACGCCGGTGGCCTTGCCGACGAACGGCACGGTGCGTGAGGCGCGGGGGTTGACCTCGATGACGAAGATCTCATCGCCACGGATCGCCCACTGCACGTTCATCAGCCCGCGCACCTTGAGCGCTTTGGCCATCGCCTTGGACATCGTCTTGAGTCTTTCGATGATCGCGGGCTTGAGCGAGTAGGGCGGGATGGTGCAGGCGGAGTCGCCGGAGTGGATGCCCGCTTCTTCGATGTGCTCCAGCACGCCGCAGACGATGGCGGATGGCGGATGGGCGATGGCGGATGGGTCGGCGGTGTCAATCCATCCGCCATAATCAGCGATCACGTCGATATCGCATTCGGTCGCGCCGTGTAGGAACTTGTCCACGAGGATCGGTTGCCCGGCCAGGTCGGACGCGCCGATCGCCTTGGCCATGTAGTAGCGGAGCTGCTCGTCGTCGTACACGGTTTCCATCGCCCGCCCGCCGAGCACGAAGCTTGGCCTGACGAGCACGGGGTAGCTGATGCGGTTGGCGATGGCGACAGCCTCTTCGACGTTGTGCGCGATGCCGTTGTCGGGCTGTTGCACGCCGAGCCGTCGGCACATGGCGGCGAACTTGTCGCGGTCTTCTGCGAGGTCGATCGACTCGACGCTGGTGCCGATGATGGGCACGCCGGCGCGCTGGAGGCCGTGCGCCAGGTTGAGTGGGGTCTGCCCGCCGTACTGCACGATGACGCCGTGCACTTTGCTGGGGCTCTTGCCGTCGAACGGCCCGCCGTTGAGGCGCTCGCAGATGTTGAGCACATCCTCGAAGGTCAACGGCTCGAAGAACAGGAGGTCGGAGGTGTCGTAATCCGTGGAGACGGTCTCGGGGTTCGAGTTGACCATCACCGCCTCGAAGCCGAGCTCGCGTGCCGCGAACGCGGCCTGCACGCAGCAGTAGTCGAACTCGATGCCCTGCCCGATGCGGTTGGGCCCGCCGCCGAGGATGATGATCTTCTTGCGGTCGGTGACGCGGACCTCGTCGTCGGTGACTTGGACTTTGTCGTCGGTGACGCGGACTTCGTCGTCGGTGACGGTGGGGGAGGCCGAGGGATGGCGATCCCTCGGCTTTGAGGTGACCGCCGTGGTGTAGGGGGTTTCGTAGGTGCTGTAGTAGTACGGGGTCGCGGCTTCGAACTCTGCGGCACAGGTGTCCACGAGCTTGTACACCGGGTCGATCTTCAGCGACTTGCGGTGTGCGCGCACGGCCAGCAGGGTGTCGGTGTTGATCGCGCCGAGGTAGAGGTTCGCGAGCTGCGCGTCGGAGTAGCCCATCTGCTTAGCCTGGAACAGCACCGCGCGGGGGACCGCTTCGAGGCTGGTGTAGCTGCACAGCACGTCCTCGAAATCGGCCAGTTGCTTGAGCTGATCGAGGAACCAGGGGTCGATCTTCGTGGCCTCGTGGACCTGCTCGATGGTCATGCCCATCTTGAAGGCATAGCGGATGTAGTAGGTTCGTCCTTGCGAGGGCACGCGGAGCTTGCGCTGGAGCTTGTCTTCCTTGATGGGCCATTCTGTGGCGGGCATCGGCGGGGCGTTGGCCGGGCGGGCTGGGGTCGCGCGGTCGGTTGGCCAGGCGGTTCCCGCTTCGCGTTTGGACTGGAGCCATTTGTCGTGCGTGTCCAGCCCGAAGCCGAAGCGTTTGACTTCCATGGAGCGGATGCCCTTCTGGAAGCTCTCCTTGAAGGTGCGTCCGATGGACATGCCTTCGCCGACGCTTTTCATCTGCGTGGTGAGGGTTTCGTCTGCCTCGGGGAACTTCTCGAAGGTCCATCGGGGGATCTTGGTGACGACGTAGTCGATGGTCGGCTCGAAGGAAGCGCGGGTCTTGCCGGTGATGTCGTTGGGCAACTCAGCGAGCGTGTAGCCGACGGCGAGCTTGGCGGCGAGCTTGGCGATGGGGTAGCCGGTGGCTTTGGACGCGAGCGCGGAGGAGCGTGAGACGCGCGGGTTCATCTCGACGACGATCATGTCGCCGTTGGCGGGGTTGATGGCGAACTGGCAGTTGGACCCGCCGGTCTCGACGCCGATGGCCCGCATGATCGCCAGGGACGCGTCGCGCATCCGCTGGTATTCCTTGTCGGTGAGTGTCTGCGCGGGTGCGACGGTGATGGAGTCCCCGGTGTGGACGCCCATCGCGTCGAAGTTCTCGATCGCGCAGATGATGACGCAGTTGTCATCCTTGTCGCGCATGACTTCCATCTCGTATTCTTTCCAGCCCAGGAGCGACTGGTCCACGAGGATCTGGCTGGTCATGGAGGCGTCGAGCCCGCGCTTGGCGATGTCCTCGAACTCTTCGACGTTGTAGGCAACCCCGCCCCCGGACCCGCCCAGCGTGAAGGCCGGCCGGATGATGGCGGGCAGCCCGACTCGCGCGAGCACCGCGCGGGCCTCTTCCATGTTGTTGGCGGTGCCGCCCTCGGCCACCTTCAGCCCGGCCTCAGCCATGACCTTGTTGAACGCGGCCCGGTCCTCAGCGCGGTAGATGACCTCGCGGTTTGCGCCGATCATCTCGATGCCGTAGCGTTCAAGCACGCCGTCGTCGAAGAGCTTGCAGGCACAGTTGAGCGCGGTCTGCCCGCCGAGCGTCGGGAGCAGGGCGTCGATCTGGTACGGGCCACCCATCTCTTTTTCGATGATGCGGGTGACGGCTTCTGGGGTGATGGGTTCGATGTAGGTGCGGTCGGAGAACTCCGGGTCGGTCATGATCGTGGCCGGGTTGGAGTTGACCAGGATGACGTGGTAGCCCTCCTCTCGCAGGGCTTTGCAGGCCTGCGTGCCGGAGTAGTCGAACTCGCAGCCCTGGCCGATGACGATGGGGCCGGAGCCGATGATCAGGATGTTGTGGATATCGTCGCGTCGGGGCATGAGCGGCGTCGTGGGTGGGGGTGTGGGTGGCGGGTGAGGTGTCGCTGGCTCGCTACGAGCAAAATTTCTGCGAGTTTAGCGGAAGCGCCCGTCACGGCAACCCGCCCGGCCCGGCTGGCGCGATATCCCGGCCCCAGAGCCGCCCGAGGCGACAGGTTGCCAGCCGTGTGGTTGCCCGGGGTTCCTGGGGTTTACGCCGGTTTACTGCGGGTTGTCGCCTGCGGGTGCCTCGGGCTTGGCGTCGGGGTTGGCCTTTGGCTTCTCGACGGGGGTCAGGCGGATGGTGACCGGCGTGCGGACCTTGGGGATCACCGGGGTGTTCGCGTTCCAGGCCTGGTCGTCGTTGTCTTTGGTGACCTCGGTATCACGGGTCATGACCTCGTCGCCGAAGTTCACCAGCGACAGGACACTGCCGTTGGGGTCAGCCATGTAGATGCGTTTGCCCTCGAACTCCTCGAACCTTGACCCGACGAAGAGCCAGCGATTGCCCGCGAGCACCTTGCCGGTCTGCTGGTTGACCACCCATTGGTTGGCGTCCACGGTCTTGGCCTTGCCCTCGTGCTCGTAGATCAGCGTCACCGCGACCTGCGGCCCGGTGGGGGGGACCACCGTCACGCTGCGGTCGGGTTTGTGCTCCCACATCAACGGCTTGCCCGGCTCAAGACCCAGCAGCAGCAACGCAAGGTGGATGTCGCTGGGTTTCGCGCTGACGGTCAGGATCGATTCGTGCTCGCGCGTGCTTGGCGTACAGGCAAGCAGCTCCAGCCACTCCCCGTCACGAAGCACGACCACCGCCTCCAGATCCACATGCCCCGCCTCGCGGTCGATGACGATCCCCTTGAGACCCTTCCGGGCCTCGCCTTCCGCTGGCGCGTTGGGGGCTGCATCGGGGGCGGTTTCCGCAGGGGCATTTTCCGGGGTTGTTCCGGGGGCGGGCGGGGTGTCTTGGGCGTGGGTGGTTGCGATGGGCCAGCTCACCAGCAGGGTCAGGGCCAGCAACACGGTCAGGGGTCGGGTACGGTTCATGGCTGATCCTTGTGTCTGAACGGTGGGGTTGTCGGTCCTATCATACCGGCCTCACGACCCCGGGAGCATTTTTTGCAATGGATGAGACGACACTGCACCCCGATGAACTGGCCTGGGCCGTGCTGCTTGGCCGGTGGGTTGACTTTGCCCGCAGCGCGCTGGCTCTACCCGATGATGCGGAGGGCCGACGGCTGCGCGATTCGGTGGGCGACATCATCCAGTTGCAGGCGGTGTGGTTCGCGTTGCAGCACCTGGATGAGTTGGAGCCGGGGCAACGCGCGCTGGGCGTGGATCGTGCCGCTGTGCTGGTGGAGAAGCACGCCGGTGCGTTGCAGGCCCGCTTCCGCGACCAGCCGATCCCCGCGCTGATTGCCGAGCTGATCGGCGATGCGGAGGGCCAGCTTGCCAGTGCTGCGGGCTCCACGGGTCGCGCAGCCGACCCCACATCGGATGAAGATTGACGTGGTTGCGCTACGGGCTTTTCGCACACAGGGCAAGGTATGCCTTGACTGCGGGCTCGAGCCCGATGTTGAGCGCATCGGCGATCAGCGCGTGGCCGATGCTCACCTCGTCGATGCCGGGGATCGTGGCGAACTGCCCGAGGTTGTGCAGGTCCAGGTCGTGGCCAGCGTTGACGCCCAGCCCCAATTCGCGTGCCGCCTGCGCTGCGACACGGTAGGTCTGGAAGACGCGCTCGGCGCTGTCCCCGCCGCGCGCACAGGCCTTGGCGTAACCCTCGGTGTAGAGCTCGATGCGGTCTGCGCCGGTCTCGGGCACGCGCTCGATCTGCCCGAGGTCCGGGTCCATGAACAGGCTCACCCGGCAGCCGATGGTGTGCAGCACTCCGACCATCTTCTTTAGATCATCCATCGAAGCGCGGACATCCCAGCCGTGGTCCGACGTGGTTTGGCCGGGCTTGTCCGGCACAAGCGTCGCCTGGTGGGGCCGCACCCGTCGCAAGATGGGCATGAGGTGGTCGCCCAGCGATAAATCGAACGGGTTGCCCTCGATGTTCAGCTCGATGCCCCGGCCCGCGTACTCGGTGTCGATGAGCTTGCGGAGGTCATCGCAGTCGAAAGGCAGGATGTGCCGCTGGTCCGGCCGGGGGTGGACGGTGATGCCGTGCGCCCCGGCTTGCAGGCAGACCCGTGCCGCATCCACCACGCTGGGCACCAGCCCGCCCCGGCTATTGCGCAGCAACGCCACCTTGTTCACGTTGACCGAGAGCTTGGGCATGGGGGGTGGGGGGCGAAGACCGAGGGATGCGATCCCTCGGCTTTGGGGGGGTAGGGGGGCGGTGTCGTGGAATCAGGTCAGGGCGTTCTCGAAGAACTCCACCATCTCGCCGTCGGGGCCACGGAAGAACGCGATGCGCACGGGCACCGGCGTCGGGCGGGTGGGGATGGTGTTGGCGATATCCACATCGCGTGGCTCCATCGTGACCTGCATGCCCGCATCCCGCACGCGCTGGATCGCTGCGTCAACGCTGGTCGTACGGATCGCGAAGTGGAGGATGGCGTGCTCGTCGTCGGGAGAAGCGGGGGGCTGGTCCGGCCGCTCGAACAGTTCGAGGTAGTTGCCATCACCGGTGTCGAGCATGATGGCCCGCTTGGGTGCCTGGCCCCACGCGATGCCGGGCTTGAAGCCGAGCGTGTCGGTGTAGAAGGCCACCGAGAGATCGAAATCCCGCACGCGCACCGCCACGTGATGGAATCCGCCGCCGCCAAGGGTCAGATTGGTTTTTTGCATAGGGGGTATTGTGATAAAAAAGCCGACGGATCGCCATCCGTCGGCTTCGTGTGAATGATTTTTGGGTGTCGGCTTACTTCGCTGCGGCGTACAACTCGGACACCTTGGCCCAGTTGATGACGGTGAAGAACGCCTCGATGTAGTCGGGTCGGCGGTTCTGGTAGTTGAGGTAGTAGGCGTGTTCCCACACGTCGAGGCCGAGGATCGGGACGCAGTCGCAATCGACCAGGCCCTTCATGCGGGGGTTGTCCTGGTTGGGTGTGGAGCAGACGCAGAGCTTGCCGCCCTTGACCCCGAGCCATGCCCAGCCGGACCCGAAGCGCGTGGCTGCGGCATCGGAGAACGTGGCCTTGAACTTATCCATCCCGCCCAGATCGGCGTCGATCGCCTTGGCGAGTTCAGCGGAGGGCTGGCCGCCTTTTCCCTTGGGCGCGAGGGTCTTCCAGAACAGGGTGTGGTTGGCGTGACCCCCGCCGTTGTTCCGCACGGCCGTGCGCTTGTCGGCTGGGATCGCGTCCAGGTTTGAGATCAGCTCGTTGATGCAATCGGGCACCTTGAGGCCTTCGACCGCGGCATTGAGCTTCGCGATGTAGGCGGCATGGTGTTTGCTGTGGTGTATCTCCATCGTCTTCGCGTCGATGGCGGGCTCGAGTGCATCTTTTGCATAAGGAAGGTCGGGCAGCGTATAGGCCATGGGGGTCTCCAGAGAGCGGGGTGAAATGCCCTTGAGTGGGGCGGACTAGGGACGGACAAACGACATTACAAGCCCCAACCCGGCCCGAATTGCCTGATTACAGCTTAGCTCGTGAGTCTAAGCGTCCACAACCAGAGGGTCAAGGCAGCCCGAAAAAACGCTGGAAAACCTGCAACCCGCCAAGCACCACCGCTGGCGTCACAACCGAACACAGGCACGAAAAATCATGGCACCCTCACGCTTGAATACACGCATAGATCGTTATGAAATAGATACCTATGAGCGTGATGCTCGGCGACTTGGCGCATACGGCACTAAAACAGGACGAAATCTTGCATACCCACCGGGTTTTTTGAAATAATTCCAAAGAGGACGTGGTGATTTTACCGGACATGGTGGATTGTACTTGACAAACCGTTCAAAACGCCCATAATGTAACCAGACTAATAAAGGTCCGCTCACGTTAGGAGCCACCTTCACCATCAGGGAAACGTCAGGGTTCAGCAAAGGGGCAAAGCATGACACAGCTCATCCATCCCAACTCGCCACTGGCTCAGACCCGACGGACCGGGGGTGTTCGCACCGCCCGCAGCCGTCGGCCACTCAGCGATGCGGATCAATCGGTCCTCCGGCAGGTGCTCGAAGGCAAGTACGAATACACCGCCAGCGAAGTCTTCGAACTCCCCCCCGACGAAGCCCAGCGCGTGGTCTTCGAGGAGCCCGAGCCCATCCCACAGCCGGACACCTCTTGGTACCACCCGGTGATGGACAACCTGTCCCCGGACCGCACGCTCAAGAACGCGGGGTCTGTCCTGCTGTCCGCCAAGCAGGAGCGGGTGCTGTTCCGTCAGTACAACTACTGCCGACTGCGGGTGTGCGAGCTTAAGAGCACACTCAAGACACAGCCCGAGATCGACACCGACCTGGCTCGCCAACTCCTGGAATGGCACCGCAAGGCCGAGCTCTACCGCGACCAGATCGCCCGGATCAACCTCGCGCTGGTGCTGGCGATGGCCAAGCGGACCCGGCTCAACGAGATGGACTTCGCCGACATGATCAGCGAAGGGAACATGGCCCTGCTGCGTGCGATCGACAAGTTCGATGCGGAGCGCGGGTTCAAGTTCTCCACCTACGCCTGCCGCGCGATCCTCAAGGCCTTTAGCCGGGCGGGCATCAAGTTCACCAAGCACCGCAAGATGTTCCCCGCGGAGTTCGACCCCAAGCTCGAGCGCTCGGACTACATGCAGACCAAGCGGGCCGACCACGAAGACGACTGCGTCTCGGAGTTGGCCGACATCATCCGCAGCAACCGAGCCGACCTCTCCGATGTGGAAGTCGCGGTCGTCAAGCACCGCTTCGCTCTGCAGCGCGACGCGGAGGGCCAGGAAACCAAGACGCTGACACTCGAACAGGTCGGCCGGATCATCGGCGTAACCAAAGAACGCGTCCGCCAGATCCAGAACAAAGCACTGGACAAAATCCGCCTGACGCTCGAAGATGATTTCCTTGCATAACCCCCCCGGGAAGCCCCGGAAGCCCCGGAAGCGGGCAAAATGATTGCTGAGCGGGGGTCGTGGGTGTTTGTGGTCGGTTAAGAGATTTTTTTCAGGCAACCCAGAACCCGCCACGGCCTTGCCTCGTAACAGACCCAGACAACAAGCACTTTCTTGAGAGCCGTGGGCCACCTCCTCCCACGGCTTTCTTTTGCGCCCCGCGCGCGTGGGCGATGCGACTCAATAGCTACAATGCCGCCCCTATGAAAAACCAAGCGCCGCAGGACCCGGAAAACATCGACCCCCAACCCCGGGCCCTGCCTGTGTCGCATGACCTGACGCTGGCGCGTGAAACGTGGCGGTTGTTCCGGATCCTGTCGGAGTTTGTGGATGGGTTTGAGGGCATGAGCCGTGTCGGGCCATCGATCTCGGTGTTCGGTTCCGCGCGGACCAAGCCCGACCACCCCAGCTATCAGGCGGCTCAGCATTGCGGGCGATTGATCTGCGAGTCGGGGTTCGGGGTGATCACCGGCGGGGGGCCGGGCATCATGGAGGCGGCCAACCGCGGGGCCTTCGAGTGTGGCGGGGCGTCGGTCGGGCTCAACATCATGCTGCCCCACGAGCAGGACCCCAATCCCTACCAGAACGTCGAGCTGATGTTCCGCTATTTCTTCGTCCGCAAAGTGATGTTCGTGAAGTACGCGACCGGGTTCATCATCTTCCCCGGCGGGTTCGGGACGATGGATGAGTTGTTCGAGTCGCTGACGCTGATCCAGACGCTGAAGATCGACCCGTTCCCCGTTGTGCTGGTCGGCCGGGACTACTGGGGCGGGCTGCTGGACTGGATCCGCAACACGATGCTGCATGAGTACGGCAACATCAGCCCCGAGGACCTGGAGCTGTTCATGCTGACCGACTCGGTGGAGGAGGCGGTTGAGTATGTCAAGAGCCGGTTCAATTACGAGGTCTGGCAGCGCCAGGCCCAGCAGGCCATCCCGCCCACGCCGTTGCAGTACCCCACGCGTCAGGGCGGGCCGGTGGAAGGCTGAGTCGCGTCGGCATTTCTTGACGGGTCAGGCGCGGTTGCTAATGTGGCTGCCACGAGAAGCACTCAGGCACGATGAACCCCCTTGATTGACGAGCACCCTATGAACCCTCTGCGTATCGGCGTGATCGGCTGCGGCAACATCTCCAAGGCTTACTTCACCAAGGCGAAGGAATTGCCCGCGATTCTGATCACCGCCTGTGCGGACCTGGACCCGGCCCGGGCCCGGGCCGCAGCCGAACAGCACGGCATCCCGCACGCACTGAGCGTCGATGCGCTGCTCGCTTCGGATGAGGTCGATCTGGTGCTGAACCTGACGATCCCCGCGGCCCATGCGGAGGTGGCGCTCAAGGCGATTGCTGCGGGCAAGCACACCTATGCCGAGAAGCCCCTGGCGCTGAGCGTGGCGGAGGGCCGGAGCATCCTCGCGGCCGCGAAGGCCAAGGGCGTGCGTGTGGGTTGTGCGCCGGACACGTTCCTTGGCACAAGCCATCAGGCCTGCCGCCGCATTATTGAGGAAGGGCGGATCGGCCGCCCGGTCGCGGCGACGGCTTTCATGCTCTGTGCCGGGCACGAGTCGTGGCACCCGGACCCCGAGTTCTACTACAAGCCCGGCGGCGGGCCGATGCTCGACATGGGGCCGTACTACCTCACCGCGCTCATCAACCTGCTCGGCCCGATCACCCGCGTCAGCGGCGAGACCACCATCGCCATCAACCCCCGCACCATCACCTCCGAAAAGAAGCGAGGCCAGACCATCGACGTGGAAACCCCCGACCACGTCACCGGGAGCATGCGATTTGCCTCCGGCGTCATCGGGACCATCGTCACATCCTTCGCGTGCAGGGCCAGGACCTACGACGGCACAAACCCCATCACCATCTACGGCACAGAGGGCACGCTCAAAGTCCCCGACCCCAACGGATTTGAAGGCCCGATCTTCATCAGCACGCTCAGCGAACCGGAATACAAGCCCGTCGAGGTCGAGAAGACCTATCCCAACGGCCGATCACTGGGCCTGGCTGACATCGCCTATGCCCTGCGTGACAACACCGCGCACCGTGCATCGGGTGAGTTGGCGCAGTCGGTGCTTGAGGCCATGCTTGGCTTCCTTGAGTCGGCCCGCACCGGCAAGCACATCGACATCACCTCGGCGGTGCAACCAGAACCCCTGCCCACGGACCTCATCGAAGGCGTCGCGGTGGCGCGCTGAGTGATGCGTGATCCACAAGCGACGCTGTGGGTACTACCCCGGCACGCCGTCGCGCAGGATGCGCAGCGACATAGGCAGGGCGAAGGTGACTTCCTCGCTGACGCCGGTGCTTTCCTGCATCTCCCCGCCGTAGCGGGCGATGAGCTCTTCGATGATGCCACGGACCAGGTCGTCGGGTGCAGACGCCCCGGCGGTGACCAGGACGTTTTCCGCATCGGCGAACCACGCGTCCTTGAGCTCGGACTTGTCATCCAGCAGGTAGGCCGGCGTCCCGACGCTCTGGCTGATCTCGGTGAGCCGGACGGAGTTGGAGCTGTTCCGCGAGCCCACCACAAGCGTGACGTCGGCGTGGACCGCCAGGGCGCGCACCGCGGTCTGGCGGTTGGTCGTCGCGTAACAGATGTCGTCCTTGGGCGGGGCCTTGACGCCGGGGTAGCGCCGCTTGATGGCGTTAATGATGAGGTTGGCGTCGTCGAGGCTCAGCGTGGTCTGCGTCAGGTAGGCGAGCTTTGCGTCCGGGCCAAAGGGGAGCGCAGCCACGTCGTTTGGGTTCTCGACAATGGTGATGCTGCCTGGCGCTTCGCCCAGCGTACCCTCCACCTCGTCGTGGCCGGCGTGCCCGACCAGCAGGATGTGGTAGCCCTGCTTCGCGTAGCGGATGGCTTCCATGTGGACCTTGGTGACCAGCGGGCAGGTCGCGTCGATCATCCGGCATCCCCGCGCCTGGGCCGCGGCCCGGATCGCGGGGCTGATGCCGTGCGCACTGAACACCACCGTCTGGTTCTCCGGCACATCCTCGATCGAATCGACAAACACCACGCCCATCGCCTCGAACCGCTCCACGACGTGCTTGTTGTGGACGATCTCGTGATAGACGTACAACGGCGTGCCAAGCAGCGCCACCGCCTCATCGACCGTGTTGATCGCCATCTCGACCCCGGCACAGAACCCGCGGGGATTGGCGAGGATGATCTTCATACTTCTTAGGTTATGGGGTTTGAGGGCCGGGGTCTAGGTGCGGGGTGCGGGTCCGGGGTCTAAATCCGGGGTGGCGGTGTGTTGTGTGTGATGAGGGGGGAGGCAATCGCTCCCTGACGGTCGCGGCTCTGTGGAGGCTTGGGGACGCGTTTAAATCTGATAGGACCAGCCCTCGGATTCGTCGGTGTCCGGGATGCCGGAGATGTCGATGGACTCCTGGACCAGTTGCCGCGCGCGGTTGAGCGCCGCCTTGGCGCTGGTAAAGACGCCGAAGCTGGTTTCAAAGACGTTGGGCTTGCCGATGAGGTCGAGTATTCCGAAGCGTGTGAGGCGGTCCATGAGGTCTGGCCGGACACCGCAGAGCACGACGTGCTTGTGATGCGCGTGCATCTGCTTGACGAATCGTTCGAGCACGCCGAGCACGGTGGCGTCGATGGAGTGCGTTCGCTTGAGCCGGAGGATCACCACATGCACCGGGCTGTACACCAGCGCCGTGAGCCGATCATCCAACTCGTCGGCCAGGGCAAAGAACAGGTCGCCCTCGACCTGGAGGAACACCACCGCCTTGTCCCCGCTGCGGGCGGAGAGCGGCCGTTCGAGGAATGGCCCCGCGGCCGTGGGCACCATCTCGCGCACCTGCAACTGGCTTGCCCGGCGGAGATACAGCGCAAGGTTCAGCGCGATGCCCAGGAAAACCGCGTACTTCAGCGGCAGGAAAAGCGTCGCCACCAGCGTCCCCCCACACACCAGCAGGTCCGCCCGGCTGCTGGCCGCGGCCCGCCTGATGTACGCCACATCAATCAGCCCCCACGCGACCACAAACAAGATCGCCGCGATCGCCGACATCGGGATGTAGCCCGCGATCGGGGCCAGCAGCAGGAAGACAATCACCACAAACGCCGCGTTAAACACATTGGAGAACATCGTCTGCCCCCCGGCATAGGCGTTGAGCGCTGCGCGGGAGAAGCTGCCCGAGCCCGGGAAGCTGCCGAGGAAACTCGACAGGCTGTTGGTGATGCCCTGGCTGAAGAGTTCGCGGTTGGCGTTGACCTTGCCGCCGGTTTGGGAGGAGAGGCTGCGGCAGATGGCGTAGGCTTCCATCAGGCCCATCAGCGCGAGGGCTGTCGCGCCGCCGACCAGCGCCTCGATGTGGGTGATGTCGGGCAGGGTGAAGGTCGGCAGGCCCGAGGGCAGCGGGGGGAGCAGGGTAAAGTCTTCGCCGGTCCACCCGCCGAGATACACCGCCAGTGCGCCCAGCGCGATCGCCAGGAGCGGGCCGGGCATCAGCCGGGAGATGCTGCGCGACCCGATGACCACAACCAGTGCCCCCAGCCCCAGCACCACGGACCACAGATTCGCCTCGTTTAAGCGGGGCACGATCTGCTGCGCCACGCCGATGAGCCCCGGCCAATCGTCGGGTGAGTTCGCGGTGCGGAAGCCCAGGAACGCCGCGAACTGCCCGGTGATGATGAGCACGCCAGCCCCCGCGGTAAACCCGACGATGACCGACTGGCTGATGTATTTCACCAGATCGCCCAGGCGGAAGAACGCCAGGCCAAGCTGGATGAGGCCCTTGATGAGCGTGAGTGCGATGGTGAGCGACAGGTACACCGCGGGGTCGCCCGAGCCCTCGAGCCGAGTCACGATGGATGCGACCAGCAGGCTCTGGGTAATCATCGGCCCGACCGACAAGAGCGGGTGCGAGCTGAGCGGCGCGGCGATGAGCGTCTGGATGACCAGGGTGTAGATGCCGTAGATCGGCGGGACACCCGCGATGATCGCGTAGGCCATGGACTGCGGCAGCGCGACCACCGCGACGGTGATGCCCGCGATGAGATCGCCGCGCAATTTGCGTGCGTTATAGGTGCGCAGCGTCTGCACGACTTCCGCCCCGACCCCCGCCAGCGGCGCGAGGCCGACCCGCGCCACGCGTGCGCCAGTCGATGGACGTGTTGCCGAATCCGACGCTTGGACCATCCACCCAGCCTAGCAATTTGCCCGCACAACCGCCGCCACCCCTCCCCTCCTCCCCGTTTAGCGCCAAGCGCACCCCTCCCCGTTTAGCGCCGGGCGTAAGCCCGCGCGTTCCCCTCCCCACGCGTCCCCTCCGCGCGTCCCCTCCGCGCGTTCCCCCCAATCAAACAATCCACCAACCCCGCCAATCCACCAACCCGCACAACCCGCCGATAAGCCTCCGGTTGTCGCCGCTGGCAATCCCCTCCAGTTAAGACGCCCACCGATGATGCCGACGATACCCCTGCATCCCCGCCCCGCCCCCGGAAGCCCCGGAAGCCCCGGCCACCGGAAGCTGGCCCACGGGAACGGCCGGACCCCGGCAGACCCGGAACCGTTGCCCGCTGCGGTACACGGCCGGGATCGAACAAGCCGGGGCTGATCCAGGACCAGAGGAAACCACACGATGGCCAGCACACGCGTCAAGACCGACTTGGAGGTTTATTTCAAGGACATCGACGCGCTGCCCCTGCTCAA
>JBGTLW010000222.1:0-6423 GCA_041743835.1 Phycisphaeraceae bacterium
GGCTCGGACCACGCCGCATCCACCACCACCTCCGCGTTGCAACAGGCCGGCCTCGCGGTGCAACTGGAGCAGACCGCAGACGCCCTGCCCGCCGATGCCTCCGTGCTGGTCATCTCCGCCGCGATCGGCCCGGACCACCTCGAGGTGGCCGAGGCACGCAGGCGGGGACTGACCATCGTGAAGTACGCCCAACTGCTCGGTGCCCTCATGCTCGGGCGCGTCGGCGTCGCCATCGCGGGGACGCACGGCAAGTCCACCACCACCTCCCTCCTGTGCCACATCCTGCTCACCGCGGGGCTCGACCCCTCCTTCATCGTGGGTGCCAACTGCGACCAGATCGGCGGCGGGTCGCGGACCGCTGCGTCAGCGAGCGACGGGGGCATCCTGCTCGCGGAAGCGTGTGAATACGACCGCAGCTTCCACAACTTCCACCCGACCCATGCCGCCATCCTCAACGTCGAGGCCGACCACCTGGACCTGTACAAGAACCTTGAGGAGATCGTCGAGTCCTTCTCCATATTCGCGCGGCGCATCGCGCCGGGCGGGTCGCTGCTGATCAACCACGAGATGAGTTGCCGGCTGGATATCACCGCGGGGCTGGACTGCACGATCGAGACGATCGGCTTCGCGCCGCAGGCGGATTGGGTCGTACACGTCGCCAACCCGCCCGCCGCCGCGAGGTCACACGAAGCCCGCATCGCGGCCATCACCACGCTCTCACGGGATGGCCAGACCATCGCCACATGGCGGAGCCCGATGCCCGGCGGTCACATGGCGTACAACGCCGCGGTCGCGGCGGTCACCGCCCACCGGCTCGGCGCAGACTGGCCGGACATCACCCGCGCGATCGAGTCCTTCCAGGGCCTGGACAGGCGGATGCAGTTGCTCGGCCACATCCACGCCGACGCGGGTCGCCACGCCATGTCCAGCGCCGCGGGTGAAGCCGATCAAGCCCGCGCGGGCGTGCCCGTGGTCGATGACTACGGCCACCACCCCACCGAGATCGACACCACCCTGCGGGCGATACACCAGCACTACCGGCCCAAGCGGCTGATCTGTGTCTTCCAGCCGCACCAGCACTCCCGCACCCGATTCCTCATGGAGCAGTTCGCCGTGAGCTTCGAGCAGGCGGACCTGGTGATCGTGCCCGACATCTACTTCGTGCGCGACAGCGAAGCGGAGAGGCACGCCGTCACCGCGGGCGACCTGGTGGATCGGCTGCGCAAGCAGGGTGTCGATGCGCTGCACATGCACCCGCTGGCGGCGGTGGTGGATCAGTTGCGGCGGATCGTCGAGCCGGGCGACCTGATTGTGACCATGGGCGCGGGCGATGTCTGGAAGGTCGCGCGTGGCCTGCTGGGGTAGCGGCGTGGCATGAGCAAATGACGCCCGGGGAGCGGTTCCATGGGGTGCCGCGGCGGGTTTGTGTGGTCGGGGTCTGATAGAGTGGTGCGATGGTTTACCAGTTGACCTGCCCCGAGTGTGGGGCGGTGGTTAAATCTCCGTTTGTGCGTGTGGGCGCGATCACCCGTTGCGGGCGATGCGCCAAGCGCTATGCCGTGCGCGAGGACGACCTTGTGCGCCCGTCGCGCCCCAACGCCCCAACGCCGGTGGCTGAGGCTGTGGTGCAGCCCGAGCACACGCCGGGCCTGTCGGGGCTGACCAACCTGATGAAGCAGCAGGACACCGTGGCGGACTATGTCGCGGTGTCGCTCGAAGAGTCCGCAGAGCTGGCCACGGCCATCCCCGTCGCGGAGGTCGCCACCGCGCTGCCGGCCGGCGCGGCCGAGCTCATCGCTCAACGCAAGGCACAGCAAAAGCGCAAGAACATGCAACTGGCTGGGGCCTTGCTCGGCTTGGCGGTGGGCGGTGGGCTGGTCATCACACTGATGGTCACGCTCCTCAAATCCGGCCCGACCACGGGCGACCCCACCACCAACGCTACCGACCCCACAACCACCGGAAGCCCCGACACCCCCGGCACAAGCGTGGCCGGCCAAGACCCCGCCTCGACTGATCCCACATCCCCCGACAGCCCCGGCACGCAGCCGCAGAACCCCACCCAGACCACAGACACGCCCCCGGACACGCCCCCGGCCGCGCCCCCGCTGGTCGCGCGATCCGCCAACCCCGCAGCCTGGAAGCCGCTCGACACCCCCACCGACGCACGCACCCTGACCCAGCCGACCGGCGACCCGGTGCGTGTGCTCAGCCTGGGCATCGTCCGCGAAGACGGGGCGGACTTCGTCGAGGCACGCCTCATCAGCGACACGCTCTCCACCATCGACGATGCCACGCTCAGCGTGTATCTGGTCAACCCGCAGGGCATGGCTGTGCAGGTGACGCAGGTGCCCGCCGCGATGATCCCCCCGCTGGAATCCAAGACCGTGCGCGTGATGCTGCCGGCGGGGGCGAGCAACGGCAGGACGCTGGCGGCTCGTGCGAAACTGGAGCGGTCCTGCCGCGTTGCCGAGCCCATCGGCCGGGTGACCTATACTCAGGAAGAAGCAGATGCGGGCGGGCTGCTGCTCAAGCTCAAGGCTGAGGAGCCGGTGAACCCACGCTTTAGCCGGGTCGTGCTCTTCCTCAAAGCCACCGACCACACGCTGGCGGACCTGGGCACCTGGCGGGTGGATATTCCCGGGCCGTTTGGCGTCGAGGGGGTCGTGGCCGCCACCGCTCACCTGCCCCTGACCCGCCCAGACCCTGTCACATGGACCGTCACCGGCCACGCGCTCGAATAATCCCCCACCCCGACAACCCGCGCGGCCCGCGTCACCACACCGCGCAGGACACGCCGCCACTCCACCCGCCCCTACCACCCGCTCACGACCCGCGAAAGCGTCCGACCCATGTTCCTGCCCATCCGCACCGATCGCAAGCTCAAGACCACGCCGTGGGTCAACTACGCGCTCATCGCGATCAACGTGCTGATCTTCGGCTTCACCTACCAGAAGCTCGAAGAGATGAATCAGGTGCAGGGCCGACTCATCGCGGTCGAACGCGAGCTGATCGCGATCGACCAGCGGCTCCAGTCTCAGCCGTCGCTCGGCGAAATCTTCACGCTCCAACCCCGTGCCATGGCCCTGCAAGTCGCAAGGGCAAGGCTCATCCAGCAACTCGAGTCCAACCCCCTGCGCGGGTATTACCTCCAACCCGCAGAACCGCATCTATACCAGTTCGTCTCGTACCAGTTCCTCCACGCCAGCCTGATGCATCTGGTCGGCAACATGATCTTCCTCTTCATCTTCGGCAACGGGGTGGAGGATCGGCTGGGGAAGCTTGGCTACGTCTTGTTCTACCTCGCCGGCGGGGTGCTCGCGGGGCTGGGTCACTACCTCACCTCCGCGTCGCCGGTGCTCGGGGCGTCGGGGGCCGTGGCGGCGGTCACCGGGGCGTACCTCGCGCTGTTCCCGCTCAGCAACGTGACGATCGTGTACTGGTTCTGGATCGTCGGGGCGTTCGAGGTCAGCTCGATGGTCCTCATCCTCTTCCGCGTCGGGCAAGATGCGCTGTTCCACGTGCTGGGCGTCGGCAACGTCGCTTACGTGGCGCACCTCGCGGGGTATGCGTTCGGCTTCACCATCGGCATGGCGCTGCTCGTCGGCAGACTACTCCCACGGGAGCAGTACGACATGCTCGCGCTGATCGAGCAACGCCGACGCAGGGAGGGTTTCCGCAAGCTCACCCGGCGCGAGGGCTACCAGCCGTGGGACCACACCCGCCCCGGCGTGCCCCCCACCACCGCCGCGCCAGCGCCCACCGCAAAGGAGACCGCGCTGATGGCGAAGCGGGCCGTCATCGCCGAGGCCCTGGCTGCGCACGACCTGCCCACCGCCGCCCGGCGATACATCGAGCTGCTCGAAACCCACCCCGGCCAGGTCATGGGCCAGCAGCAGCAACTCGACATCGCAAACCAGCTCATGGCCGACGGCTGGTACGACCACGCCGCCAACGCCTACGAGCTGTTCCTCACCACCTACAAGCTCTACCCCGAACGCCGACACATCCAGCTCATCGTCGGCCTGATCCACGCCCGCTACCTCGACCAACCCGACCGCGCCCGCACCTTCCTAACCGAAGCCCTGCCACACCTGGAAAACGACGAAAAACAACTGGCCGAGTCCGCGCTAAACGAACTGGATAACAGGTGGCCCAAGCCGTGAGAGCAAGGCCGGCACAGGTTTGAGAAATGCCTTGTAGAGTGGCCGTGAAAATGCCCCATCCTAGCCACCTCTTCCGAACCGCGTCGTCCAAACCGCCGCCTTATCCGAGCCGCCTCGTCCCCGAGGCGGGGCCACCGCAGGCGGCAGAGCCGCGAGCTTAGCTCGCCCCGTCGCGGGGACGCGACGGCTCAGGCAAGGCCCGACTACAAGACATGCCACCAACGATGTATCATTCCCAGGTGCGATCGCACAAAGCGGGCGATCAAAACTACGGTTCCTAAAGTCTTTTTCTGCGCCTTGGAAACCTGTCCTCGCTCATCTTCACTGCAACTCAAGGACACAATCTGTCATGCAATCAGGAACAAACAGATCACAATCCGATAACAAGTCGCATGGGATCTTCTATAAGGTCGCTAGATTTGCGGCTATTCTAGTATTGACTTTGCTAATAGTCATATCTGTTAATTTTTTAATTACAATGTTGAAATCATTCAACATTGGCTCGCATGTATCAATCGCTAAACAAAATCAAGTAGTTCCACTGGCATTGCCTGATGTTGCATGGTATTCGACACGGTCTGTCGTGCTGGATCAAGTTCCTGGCGCGTTTTCTGTGAGTCAGGACCAAATAGCTGTTTATTTAGAGCATTTATCGCGTCCAACGCAGATTAGTTATCACTTTAAGAATGAAAAGCTAGCACTTATAATCGCTACATTCTCAGGACATAGTACACTTGATGACTACAACAACACCCGTCTAGTTTTATCAAAACATTATGCGCAATTACCCCCTGCCAGAAAAACAGAGCACTTCAATCGTTACGCAAATATTATTGTTGGCAAATTGCGCGTTGAACATTGTCTTACCGAGCCTGCGCTTATGGGCGTTATGTCAGAGCAAATCTTATATTCACCTGCAAAATAAGCATTGGGTTCTCACGGGCCGCGCGGACGTTGTCCGCGGGCTATTGAGGGAATGACGCCGGTAGCTCTATGCGGCAATCAATCCTTCTCCGCATGCAACCGCGCCGCGACCAGTGACACCGCTTCTTCGATCGCGTGTTCCAGGGTGTCGTTGGTGATGAAGTGGTCGTACACGCCAGAAGCCTTGGCGCGGGCGATCTCGGTCTTCGCTTTCGCGAACCGGCGCTGGATGACTGCCTCGCCCTCGCGGTTGCGCCGGCGGAGGCGCGAAAGCAATTCCTCCTCACTCGGCGGCAAGACGAAGACTGCCAGCGACTGCGGCAGATTCGCTTTCACCTGCTCCGCCCCGGCGACATCGATCTCCAGGATGACAAGCCGACCAGCCGCGAGCGCGAGGTCCACGGGTCGGCGGGGTGTGCCGTAGTAATTACCAAAGACCTCGGCCCATTCGAGCATGTCGCCGCGCTTGGCCGCAGCCTTGAAGGTCTCCTCATCGACAAACACATAGTCATACCCATCTTTGTCGGCCGCGGTCATGGGGCGGGTGGTCATGGACACGGAGAAGATGCCGTTGAGCCGTTTCTCAACGTGGTGGGTGATGGTGGTTTTGCCCACGCCCGAGGGCCCGGAAATGATGAGCAGCAGGCCGGCGCTGGCGTTGGTCGGGTCTTGAGAGGGCATCCCGAGGTTATAGCAAATTCCTGACACCGCACGGGAACACAGCCAACGAGGTTGCGCGCTAACAGGTTCCGGGGGAACTTCCGGGGGAAGTTCCGGGGGCTTCCGGGGGGCGGATCGAACGGTAGCGGTGTGGGGTTGGCAAAACCACAAGATGTAGGCTCGGAGGCCCGATATCTGATTGCTGTCCGATAAAGGAATCGGCCTGTTCAGTGGGTATTTGGTGGGGGTAGATGGTTTAAGTGCCGTTAAATGCTGGGTTTGAGATTTGGCTTGACGTTCGGATCGAGTTTGGTTAACGTATGCCGTACAGTTTTGACGATGAATCCTCAAGGTTGGCGATGAACACGGTCGATCCACAACCCGGCAAGACGCGACGGCCACCCCGGGCCAGTGCCCGGAGCCCCAGAGTTTGGGGTTCGGTGCCCGACGCGACACAACAGGTTCGATCAACCGAAAGGCAACACCATGGCCAACCCCCTCATCATGCTCGGCCCCGGCGGAGAATACACCCACACCCTCGATGTCAGGGGCAAAGCCCTCCACCACAACGCCCGGCCAGCCATCACCACGCAAGCCCCCAGCGAGGCGACCACCGCCACAGCCACATGGACCCGCACCAGCAAACGCCGCCGCAAGACCCAGCAAGCCGGCG
>JBGTLW010000223.1:0-8255 GCA_041743835.1 Phycisphaeraceae bacterium
GCCTTTGCGCGATGGCGAGATCGAATCCAAGGAAGGCACGCCCAGCGCGGACCTGCCCACAGCCGGGGGTGACGGCAGCGGCAGCGGTAGTGGCGGTTACAGCAACCAGCAGGTGCGGGGCGATGCTGAAGGCTCAGGCGATGGCACGCCCCGCAAGCGCCGCCGGCGTCGCCGCCGCCGTCGCGGTGATGGTGACTCGGGCGACAGTAACACACCCCGCTCCGGTGATGACCAATGACCGATGGTGCTAATCTCAAGGTGGCCGTGATTGGCCTTGGGCCGATCGGCAGGAGCTGCGCCCGGGCCGCGCGGTTCGACCCCAATCTCACGCTCGTCGGCCTTGTGGATCACGACCCCGCCAAGGTCGGGCAGTCGGCAGCGGCGCTGGTCGATCCCGATGGCGCAAAGCCCAGCGCCGATGAGGCCGGCCCGATCGTGACCGATGACCTGGACGCGGTGCTCGACACCCGCCCCGATGCCGTCGTCATCGCGACCAGTTCCAGCTTCCAGGCCATCGCGCCGCTGCTTGAAACACTCGCGGCACGCGGTATTCATGCGGTGTCCAGTTGCGAGGAGATGGCCTGGCCCCGATACCGCCACGCACTGCTAACGCAGAAGATCGACGCCGCAGCCAAGGCGGGTGGCTCGGTGTTTCTGGGCACGGGTGTGAACCCCGGCTTCGCGATGGACACGCTGGCGGTGACACTGGCGTCGATGGTGCGGCGGGTGTCGAAGGTCCGGTGTGTCCGCCGGACCGATGCGGCCCTGCGTCGTGAGCCTCTGCAAGCCAAGATCGGCGCGACGCTCACCGTCGAAGAGTTCACCCGCCGCGGCCAGCAAAAGATGATCGGTCATCAGGGCATCGCCGAGTCGCTGGCGATGCTGGCCGCGGGTCTTGGGCGCGACATCGAGCCCGGCTCGGTGGTCGAATCGCTGGAGCCTGTCGTCGCCGACACCGAGCGACAAAGCGCCCTGGGTTACATTGCCGCCGGCCGGGTCTGCGGCATGCGCAACACCGCGACGTGGGAAGACGACCGCCTGCGGATCGAGCTGGACCTGACGATGGCGGTAGGGTTGGACGATCCCAAGGACATGGTTTTCATCGAGGGGCCGGTCTCGCTGTGTTTGAAGATACCCGGCGCGTTGCCCGGTGACTCGGCGACGATCGCGGCCCTGATGAACCAGCTGCCCAACCTCAGCCGCGTGAAGCCCGGGCTGTTGACCATGCTGGATATGCCCCCCGCAGGTTGCAGGCGGTATTGATGTGTGCGGTGCTTGGGGCGCGTCTGGCGTGTGCATGACACAGGCCCCGCCGTGTGTCCTACAATCCCATTTATGACGTCCGCCTTCCACACCGATCATGTCGCCACCATCGAGGCGGTGACCAAGGTCTATCAGAAGCACAAGAACGCGCCGCCGGTACACGCGCTGCGTGGCATCGATCTGCTGATCCCGCGCGGGCAGTATCTGGCGATCATGGGGCCATCCGGCTCGGGCAAGAGCACGCTGATGAATCTGATCGGCTGCCTTGACCGGCCCACGCAGGGGCGGTACCTGCTCGACGGGCAGGACGTGGCGCAGATGGACGACCGCGAGTTGTCGCGGGTGCGTGGGGAACGCGTGGGCTTTGTGTTCCAGGCGTTCAACCTGATCCCGCAGCTCACGGTGCAGCGCAATGTTGAGGTGCCGCTGTTCTACCGTGGGCTGTCCGTGCGTGAGACCCGTGAGAGGGCGATGGCGGCGATCGAGAGCGTGGGGCTGGCCGACCGCGGCTCGCACCGCCCCGCGGAGCTATCCGGCGGGCCGATGCAACGCGTCGCCATCGCCCGGGCACTGGTAGGCGACCCCGCCATCCTTCTGGCAGACGAGCCGACCGGGGCGCTGGACTCCAAGACCGGCGAGGCCATCATGGCTGTGTTCCACCAGCTCCACGCCCAGGGCCTGACGATCATCATGGTCACCCACGATGAGCACGTCGCGAAGCACTGCCAGCGTGTCGTGCGCCTGCTGGATGGGCGGCTGGACCGTGACGAGGCGGTGACAGACCGGATCACGCCGCAGGTCGTTGCCGAGGCTCCCTGACCACCCCGGCGGTGCGGGTGGCGGCGGGGGCTGCCCCAAAACCTCAAGGAAATCCCGGCGATTCTTGAGATTGCGACAGTTTTCGTGCCACGCCGCGCGACGGCGGGGCGGGTTGGTGGATATGCTTAGCTTGTGCCCCGGTCACCCACATGAGGTATGCCATGATGCTGCGTTTTATTTCTTTACTTAAGCCCGCGTGTCTGGTGTTCGCTTTGCTGTGCGCCCAGGCTATCGTCGCGCAGCCAGCCGACCAACCGGCGCTTGCGCAGGAGCAGGGGGGCGGCAAGCTCGTGGGCTGGCTGGAGCTCAACGATGCCCTGCGTGAAGGGCCTCTGCCGTTCGCGTGGATGTCGGTGGATGACGCGGGGCCTTCGCTGTCGGATGTGCTCAAGCAGATCGACACCGTCGCCAAGGGCGAGCAGTACCTGGGCATGGTCGTGTATCTGGATCAGCCGCAGCTCACGATGACCCAGGTGGGCGCGATCGCCGATGCGGTGCGGGCAGCACGGGCCAACGGCAAGAAGGTGCTGGCCTTCTCGGAGGTGTACGACATGCGTGCGTACCTGATCGCCAGCGCCTGCGATGAGATCCTGCTCCAGCACAAGGGCGGGGTCGAGGTGTACGGCCTCGCGGTGGAAGAGATGTATCTCGCGGGCATGCTGGAGAAGATCGGCGTCAAGGCCGACCTCGTGCAGATCGGCAAGTTCAAGGGTGCCGAAGACCCCATGACCCGCACCGGCCCCAGCCCCGCGTGGGACGAGACTTTCGACAACCTGCTCGACGACATGTACGGCCAGATGCTCGAGCGGATCATGGACGGCCGCCGGATGACGCGCGAGCAGGCCGAGGCGCTGGTCGCTCAGACGTGGGCGCTCAAGGACACGGACCTGCTGCGTCAGCGTGTGGTGGATCGGCTGACCGATCGAGACATGGTCGATGCGCTGGATATCGCCTTCGGCGAGGGCTTTGCGTGGGACGACGCGATGGGGCTGGCTGGCGGGGCCGCGATGCCCACCAATCCGTTCATGCTTTTTCAGATGCTGTTTCAGGAGCGGACGGTCACGACGACGCGCCCGACCATCGCGGTGATCCACGCCGTCGGCCCGATCCACATGGGCGAGTCGAGCACGGGCGATGGCCTGTTCTCCAGCGATGCGATCGGCGCGAAGACGATGGTCCGCGTGCTGGGCGAAGCGCGGGACGACGACAAGATTAAGGGCGTGGTGATCCGCATGGATTCGCCCGGCGGTTCGGCGTTGGCGTCGGAGGTGATCTGGCAGGCGGTGCGTCAAGTTGCGGAGAAGAAGCCGGTGTCGGTCAGTGTGGGCGGCGTGGCGGCGTCGGGGGGCTACTACATCGCGTGTGCCGCCGACCAGATTTACGTCTGGGACCAGTCGATCATCGGGTCGATCGGCGTGGTGGGGGGGAAGCTGACGCTGGGCGGGTTGTACGAGTGGGCGGGCATCAGCATCAACCGCCGATCGCGCGGCCAGAACGCGGACATGTTCAACTCCGTCGAGCCGTTCACCGCGCCGCAGCGCGAGCTGGTGCGTCAGGCGATGGTGACGGTGTACGACCAGTTCACCGACCGGGTCGCGCGTGGCCGGGGCAACCGGATTGCGGATGTGTCGCTCGTGGCCGAGGGCCGGGTCTTCACCGGTCGGCAGGGCGTCGCCAGCGGCATGGCCGACAAGCTGGGCGGGCTGGACATGGCGCTCACGGACATGGCCCAGAAGCTGGACCTCAAGCCCGGCAACTACGATCTCTATCACCTGCCCCAGCCGATGTCGCTCCCGGATTTCCTCAGCGGCTTGATGTCGGCCCAGTCCCCAGCGATGCAATCGATGACCAAGCCCGCCGGTGTCGCGGCTGGGGCCGAGGCCTCGGCTGCGCTGGCGACAGCGAAGCGGCTGCTGGGCCCCGCGGCTTGGGAGTCGGTCACCCTTTCGCTGGACGGGCTGCTCATGCTCCGCGATGAGCCGGTGCTGATGCTCATGCCCCACGCGATCATCGTGAAATAAGGGCCGGTCCATGGCCCGCCCCTCGATCGGGGAGATGAGGGGGGATGAATCGTCAGGTCGGCCCCGCGTGGTGGCCGATACATACCCGGTGTCCCCAGGCCATGGAGGGCCTTTTGCCGATGCGGCGTGCCTTACGCGATGCCATCCCCAGCATGTTCCACCGCCGGCTTGTCCTGCTGGCGGTGTGCGCCTGCGCCGTGATCGTCCTGCTGGTGCTGTCCGCGGCAAGGCTGACGGTCGGCCCCGCACACGCCAACGCCAGCCGCGAGGCCGCGAGCAAGCTCCGCATCGTTGAGATCGTGCCCACCGTGCGGGGCCGCATCCTCGACCGCCGCGGCCGCGTCCTGGCCCACGACGAAGCGGGCTGGGATATCGCGGTGAATTACAGCCTCATCGATGGCTCATGGGCACACCGTCAGGCCCTCGCCGCAGCCCGCGCCAGCAACCCAAACCGCCCGTGGGCTTCCATCCCCGCCGCCGAGCGTGAGCGCCTGCTCGCCACACACCAGCTCGACTTCGACCGTCAGGTCGATGAGTTGTGGACGATGCTGGGCGACCTCGGCGGGCTGGGGCCGCAGCAGATCGAGCACCGCCGCACCGACATCGCCAGCCGTGTGCAGGACCTCAAAGCATTTCTGATGACGCGCTGGCGCGAGGAACTCTCAGATGAGCTTGGCAGCGATGTGCCGCTCTCCGCGGTGGACCGCCCGATCGCGGAAGAGCGCCAGCCTCACGCCGTGCTGTATGACGTGAGCGACTTCGTCCGGCAGGAGGTCCAGCGATTTATCGCCGACGCCGCGACCGACCGACCCGAGGCGATGGGGATGCGCGCTTGGCGCGAGGTGGTGGTTCACAGGCCGACCCAGCGGCGATACCCCCTTGAGACCATGACCCTGCTGGTCGACCGCTCGACCCTCCCGCCCACCATCGCGGACCAGGTGGAGCAGGAGATCACGGTCGAGGGCGTGGCCATGCACCTGCTGGGGCAGACGCGCAAGATCAAGGCAGAGGACCTCACCCGGCTGAACCGCCCGTTCAGCAGGATCAACGCCGACGGCCAGGTGGTGTACGACCTAGGCGGGTACAGCGCCCGTTGGCCGGATGACAACGTGGGCTCCGGTGCGCTGGAGCAGGCGATGGAGCAGCAACTCCGCGGATCGCGCGGCCGCTACCTCCGGCACTTGGACAACGGCCACCGCGAGGTCCACGCAGAACCCCGCGCCGGACACGACATCCAGACCACGCTCGACATCCAGCTCCAGGCCCGCATCCAGGCCATCATGTCCCCCGAGTTCGGGCTGATGGTCACCAACACGTGGCACGGCTCCAAGGCGTCCGAGGCCGGAGACTTGGGCAAGCCACTCGCCGGCGCAGCGGTTGTGATGGATGTGGAGACCGGCGAAGTCCTGGCCGCGGTGTCCATGCCCGCCATGCCGCTCCGCCTCCTGCGAGACGACCCCGACCAGATCTTCCGAAACCCCGAGTACCTGCCCTGGGTCAACCGCGTCACCATGACCAGCTACCAGCCCGGCTCGACGCTCAAGCCTTTCGTCCTGCTCGCCGCCGCGAGCGCGGGTGTCCACGACGTGCAAACACCCATCCGCTGCGAGGGCATCTTCGACCGCGACCACCCGACCCGACACCGCTGCTGGATCTTCCGCCAGTACATGTCGCAGCATGGCCCGGTCTCCGCCGCGCGATCGCTCGAAGTCTCCTGCAACATCTACTACTACACCCTCGGCAAACGCCTGGGCATCCCCGCGCTCAACCAGTGGTACGGCCGCTTCGGGCTCGGCGCTCCCACAGGCTGCGGCGTCGAGGAAAGCCCCGGCGACCTGCCCGACCCGGCCACCACCTACCGCGATGAATCCATCAACATGGGCATCGGCCAAGGGCCCGTGGGCTGGACCCCGCTCCAGGCCGCAGCCGCGTATGCCATGCTCGGCCGCGATGGGGATTACATCGCCCCAACCTTCATCATCGACGAGCACCGCACCTCCCAGCGCCGCCAGGAAAAGCTCAAGCTCAACGCCGCCGCACTCCGCGAAGCGATGGAGGGTTTGCACGGCAGCGTGTACGGCTCGGAAGGCACGGGCAGACACCTACCCCTCGAAGGCCGGCCACTCATCTTCAACGCCAAGGGTGTCACCGTCTTCGGCAAGTCCGGCACCGCACAGACCGGCAGGTTCCGCTGGATCGACCACAACCTCGATGGCCAGCGAGACCCCGGCGAAGTCATCCCCGACCCCGAGACCCACGCCTGGTTCGTCGCACTCGTCCAGCCGGACGCAGCCAGACGCCCGACCCACGCCATCATCGTCATCACCGAGTACGCCGGCAGCGGGGCAAAGGTCTCCGGGCCGATTGTCAATCAGATCATCCACGCCCTTCAAACCGAGGGATACCTGCCGTCTTGAACGCACAGGTGCTCGACCAGCTCCGCGCCCTGATCCGCCCAAACCCGGCGTGGTATGCACTGGCCGCAGCGATCGGCCTGACCATCCTCGGCGTCAACGCCATCCAGACCGTCGAGGGCCTCGGCTCCGTCCCCGCGGGCGTCGCAGGCAAACAGGGCTGGCTCTGGCTCCCCGCGGGCATTGTCATGATGCTCGTCGTCATGCTCCCGCATCCACGATTGCTCGGCCACATCGCGTACGCTTCCTTCGGCGTCACGCTTGTCATCCTCGCCTACATGGTCATACCAAACGCGCCACGCGTCCCCACCATCAACGGAGCACGCGCGTGGATCGACCTCGGCGTCATGATGTTCCAGCCCGCAGAGCTCGCGAAGCTCACCTTCATCCTCGCCCTGGCGTGGTACCTCCGATACCGCTCAAGCTACCGCGGGCTCAAGGGCCTCATCGTCCCGTTCCTCATCATGTTCGTCCCCGTCGGCTTTATCCTCAAGCAGCCGGACCTCGGCTCGGCCCTGGTCTTCGCGCCCACCATGTTCATCATGCTCGTCGCAGCAGGTGCCAAGCTCCGGCACATCTTCCTGCTCGTGGGCATCGGCCTTGTCATCCTCACGCTGGTCATCACCGCCGTCCTCATCGACCCGCCACACGAACGCGGCGTCACGGGCAAAGGAAAGCTCCCCGGCTGGACGCACATCCTCGCATCGCACCAGGAAAAACGCATCGCCGCACTCGTCTGGCCCAAACGCTACGAAAACCGCGAAGCATTCCAGCAGATCACCGCCACAAGACTCGCAGGAGCAGGCGGGATCACCGGCGTCGGCCGAGACCGCGCCCACACACTCATCAAATACAACCGGCTCCCCGAACCACACAACGACATGATCTTCTCCGTCATCGTCTGCCGATGGGGGTTGCTTGGCGCGATGGTCACCGTCGCCATGTACTTCGTCCTCCTCGCCTCGTTCCTCCTCACAGCCGCACGCAGCAAAGACCCCTTCGCCCGCCTATGCTGCGTGGGGTTCGGCGGCATCATCTTCACACAGGCATCCATCAACATCGGCGTCTGCGTCGGCATCCTACCCGTCACAGGCATCACGCTCCCCTTCATCTCCTACGGCGGGTCGAGCCTCCTGTTCACCTTCGCCATGGTCGGCCTGGTTATCAACTTCGCCTCCAGACGCCCACAAAAACTAGCAAGACCAAGCTTCGAATTCGACCACACCGACCCCATCACCCCCTAGCGCCTAGCGCCAAACCCCCAGCGCCTACTCCCCCTCCCCCTCCCCCTAGCGCCTAACCCCTAACCCCCAGCGCCTACCCACATGCCCACCCCCATCCCCGACTTCGTCCACGAAGACCTCGCCGCGCTAGAGATCGCGCTCACATCCCAGGCCATCGACCAACTCGCCAAGTACCTCAGCCTGCTGCTCGACGCCAACACGCGCATGAACCTCACAGCCGTGCGAGACCCCGACACCGCCTGGCGCCGCCTCATCATCGACTCGCTCACCGTACTCCCCGGCATGGAAGACATGCCCCCCGGCTCAACCGTCATCGACGTTGGCACAGGCGGAGGTATGCCCGGCATCCCACTCGCCATCGCCCGCCCGGACCTTCGCTTCACACTCATCGACGCCACCGGCAAGAAAGCCGCGTTCGTCACCCAAACCATCGCCACCATGCGCCTGCCCAACGCCACCGCCTTGCAAGCCCGGGCCGAGCTGCTCGGCCGCGA
>JBGTLW010000224.1:0-20103 GCA_041743835.1 Phycisphaeraceae bacterium
GAAGGCCGCGGTGGATGCCGGCGCCGAGGCCGCCCGCCGGGTCGGCGAGGTCGTCAGCGTGCACGTGATCGCCCGCCCGCACGATGACGTGTCCAAGATCTGATGTCGTGAGATGTGCGTGAGCGGTGAGCGCAGGCAATCCCGCGCTTGCTCAACTCACGGCTCACGCAAAGTAACTCCAGGCCAAACCGGAGCCACCCCATGTTCCTAGGCAGAGTCCAAGGCCACATCATCGCCACCGCGAAAGACCCGGGCATCAACGGCATGAAGCTGCTGATGGTTGAGCCGCTGAAGGTGCGCTACGATGACCCCCAGGCCGCGGCCAACGTGGGCGGGGAGAAGGGTGGTCACGGCGTCTTTGAAACCACAGGCCGGGCCATCATCGCGCTGGACACCCTCGGCGCGGGTGAGGGGCAACTGGTCCTGATTGTGCAGGGTTCCTCCGCACGCATGGCAGAAGGCTGCGGCAAGGTGCCCACCGATGCGGTCGTCGTCGGCATCGTGGACTCGGCCACGATCATGGGCCGAACGATCTCCGAGCGGGATGAACCCTCCGAGCTAGTCGCCCGCTAGACCCGCTCCCTTGAACTTCACTGAACACAGGCTCCATCATGACCGCAACGATTGACAACCAACTGATTCAGGATGTGGTGCAGCAGGTGCTGAGCCAACTCAATGGGTCTTCCTCACGCCCCGCGCCTGCGTCGGGCAACGGCAGCGGCTTGTTTGATGATGTGGACCGTGCCGTTGATGCAGCGACCGACGCGCAGCGGCAGCTAGCCGAGGCGGGTCTCGCCACCCGTGAGGGCATCTGCAAGCTGCTCAAGCGGGTCTCGCTCGCGAATGCCGCCGCGTGGGGTGAGTTCGAGCTCAACGAGACCAAGGTCGGCCGGCTGGACCACAAGATCGCCAAGCTGGAGCTGCTCCAGAACGTGCCGGGGACCGAGTTCCTCAAGTCGCCCGCGTTCTCCGGTGATGATGGCATCGCGATGGACGAGGGCGCTCCGTGGGGCGTCATCGGGGTCATCACCCCGGTCACGCACTCGATCCCGACGATGACCGCCAACGCGATCAACATGATCGCGGCGGGCAACGCCATGGTCGTCAACGCGCACCCATCCGGAGCCAGGTCAGCCGCACTCGCTGCAAAGACCTACAACGCGGCCATCAAAGCTGGGTTCGGCATCGACCCGCTCATCTGCGTGATTGACCCGCCCACGCTGCGGTCTGCGGAGCAGATCTTTGCCCACGAGCGCATCCCCCTGCTGGTCGCGACCGGCGGCCCCGCGGTCGCGCGTGCCGCGATGAAGCAGACCAAGCGGTCGATCGTCGCGGGCCCGGGCAACCCGCCGGTGGTTGTCGATGAAACCGCCGACCTGGACAACGCCGCCCGGTCGATCATTATGGGGGCAGCCTTCGACAACAACCTGCTGTGCATCGGCGAGAAGGAAGTCTTTGTCGTCGATAGCGTGTTCGACAAGATGATGGCTGCGATGCGGAACGCCGGGGCCGTCGAGCTCTCTGCCGGGGCGGTGGCCAAGCTCACGGAGAAGGCCTTCACCTGGCAGAAGGACCACCACGCCGTCAACAAGGACCTGATCGGGAAAGACCCAAGCGTCCTGGGTGAAGCCGCGGGCGTCAAGATCGCCAAGAATGTGCAGCTTCTGTTTGGCCAAACGACAGAAGACAACCCATTTGTTCCCGAAGAGCAGATGATGCCATTTGTGCCTTTTGTCAGGGTGAAAGACTTTGATGAAGCCCTGCGGCTGGCGCTCAAGCACGAGCACGGCTTCGGGCACACCGCGATCATCCACTCCAACAACCTCGCCAACATCACCCGTATGGGCAGAGCCATGAACACCACGATCTTCGTGGCGAACGGTCCCTGCACCGCGGGGCTCGGTGTGGGCGGCGAGGGTTACCCCAGCTACTCCATCGCCACACCGACCGGCGAAGGCATTACCAACCCGATGACATTCACCCGCTTCCGCCGCGTGGGCATCAGCGGGGCGCTACGCATCATCTGACAAGGAGCCGTGCGTTAGAGCTTGAAACCCATGATTGATGCCGGAGCGATCCGGCGTGTACGTCATGGGGCAGTCTCTCCGCTTCCCCGATGCAACAAGCCGTCGTCACAGGCCGAGCCACGTCCACCGTCAAGCACGCTTCGCTGGCGGGCTGGCGCTTGCTCATATGCCAGACGCTGGATCGCGACGGGCAGGCGGGGGGCGACCCCGTGCTCGTGCTCGACAAGCTTGGCGCAGGATCGGGCGACCGCGTGCTCATCACCAGCGATGGGCTTGGCCTCCGTGAGCTGCTCGGCCACGACAACAGCCCGGCCCGCTGGTGGACGCTTGGACTTTTGGATGAAACGGTGTAACGGCGATGGCACACATAGACCCCCAACTCGTCGCGCAGATCACCAAGGCCGTCATCGATGCGCTGTCTTCGTCACCCGAGGGCTCGCGCTCGCAAGGCGCCGCCCCGATCAAGCCCCCGATCGGCGTCTGCACCGGGGACTACTCTCAGTTCACTGACCGCCCAGACTTGACCGCCACGAACGAGAAACCCACTGCGCCAGCCACGGACGCTGGCGATGCCGCTCCAAGCACTTCGGCTGCGCCGCCCATCTCCGGCATCATCACCGCACAGCAACTGCAAAGCGCCATCGCCAACGCGCCCGATGGCGTGGCGGTCATTGCCCACGACGCGCGACCCACACCCCTTGCCAACGACTTCATCCGCGAGCACCCCGCAAAGGTCCGCCGCGCGGATGCGGCTTCCACTGGACTCAAGCGAGCCGCGTCGCTTGGCCAGCCCTGGCTTTGGTGGGCCGATGGTCATTGCCCGGCCGTCGCCGCGACGATGGCGGGCCTGGGTGGGAAGGCGGTCCTCTCCGGCGCGTCGCGCTCGGAGGCCGGGCTTGTCCACGTGCTCCGCGATCTGGCCAACGGCATACGCCAACAGACGATCACCGGCGGGCTGCTGTTCGTCCGTAGCGCGGCCCGGGCAACCGTCCTGGCCAACCGCAACCCGAGCCTGCGTGCGATCATCGGCACCTGCCCGGAGGCTGTCGAGCAGGGCATCTCACAGATCGGGGCCAATATCCTCATCGTGGAGTACCCCTTCATCAGCCCCGAGCGGTTGGCGAGCATGGCCACTCGCATCACACACAGCAAGCCGACAACCTCCTCGCACGTAGAACGCGAACTATCCGACATGCACCGCCACGGCTAATCCACAGAAGAAACAGCTACTCATGCGCATCGCAAAGGTCATCGGAAGCATCACGCTCGGTCGTCGCCTGGAAAATTTCCCGGCCGGCCAGCTTGTGCTTGTCGATGTGCTCGATGCCCATGCCCTGTCCGCTTGGCCGACGCCCGCATCACGCAGCACCGCGATGCCCGAGAGCCTGGTCGTTTTCGATCAGTTCGGGGCTGGGGTTGGGCAGCTCATCGGGGTGAGCGAAGGGGCCGAGGCAACGATGCCATTCCGCCCGAAGAAAGTCCCGCTGGACGCGTACAACGCCGCCATTCTTGACCACGTACAGATAACGAGGTGAGCTATGCCAGTTAATGAATATGCCTTGCGGAAAGACCTTTGCAGCATCGGGAAGAACATCTGGATGCGCCAGTTCTGCGCGGGCAACGAGGGGAACCACTCGGTCAGGGTCACCCCCGATCGCTACCTGGTGACCCCGACGGGCCTGAGCAAAGGCTTCCTTGAGCCGGAGGATGTTTGCGTCTGCGACGCGGCCGGCAAGCTGATCGAGTCGAACGCGCGCGGGCGTCGGCCGTCCAGTGAAATCAAGGTACACCTGGCGATCTACAAGCACCGCCCGGACATCGGCGCGGTGATCCACTCGCACCCCCCACACGCCACCGCGTTTGCGATTGCCGGCATCCCGCTGCCCGAGGCTGTCCACCCCGAGGCGGAGGTCTTTCTGGGCAAGGTACGCACCGCCCCCTTCGCGATGCCCTCGACGCATGAGCTCCCCGCAAGCCTGATCCCCCTAATCGACAAGGAAACCAACACCGTGCTGATGGGGAACCACGGCTCGGTGTCCTTCGATGTGGATTTGACCGGCGCGTACTACAAGCTCGAGATTCTCGATGCGTACTGCCGTATCCTGCTGCTGACCAAGCAGATCGGCCGTATCAATTTCCTGTCTCAGGAAGACATGAAAGGCCTGCTCAAGGTGAAGCAGGCGTTTGGTATGCAGGATGCACGCCTGGCCTGCGCGGACTCGGGGTGCATCGGCTCAGACAACCAGGCGTTTCTCGCGACCTTTGACGACCACCCGATGACCGCGAGCTGTTCCTGCGAAGGCGGGGCGGTGAGCCACGGCAGCGGGAGCGCAAAGCCACGCATGGATGAAGCGACGTTTGAGGCCACGGTTCAGGCGATCACCGACCAGATCATGGCTGGCTCCCGCAACTAAGCGATATCACGGCACACACCAAGCCCTCACCCAGCAAACATGCAGAAATCACTCGACATCAAACTCGCCAAGATACTGGCCAACCCGGATTGCGGTGAGTTTATCCTCGCTGATGCTAAGGACGCGGATATGGCGTTTGGCATGGCGGCTGGGGGCAAGAGCCCGGAGCACCACGCGCAGGAAGGCAGGTTCCGCAGCCTCGCAGAGTACCGCGACCAGGTCCGTGCCAACGTGGTGCAGGGGCTGGTGGACATCATGCTCATGAGCGCCTCGACCAACGAGGTCCTTACGATCCGTGAACGGCTGTTCGATGCTTCGCACATCACGCCCGCCATCCGCGCCAACGACACCACCGACATCTGGCTCGCGACCGGCAGCGAGTACCGCTCCAAGCCCGCACGCCCGTTCCGCTCGGCCACGATCGACCACGGGATGTGTGGCAAGGCCACGTGCGAGCCCGGCGAGCGCAATCTCGGCGCGGACCTTGGCTTGTACTCCATCACCTTCAACAACAACCTCGAACGTGACCTCGAAGCGCTCGAGCGGTACAAAGCGTTTCGCCTTGAGGCAGAAACCAAGGGGTTTCGACACTTCCTGGAGGTCTTTGAGCCGAATCAGCCCTCGCCAGCGTTTGGTGGGGGCGGGGCCCCCGCGGACCTTGGCCGGTTCATCAACGACAACATCGCCCGCACGCTTGCTGGCGTGACCAGCAAGGGCCGGCCGGTGTTCCTGAAAATCCCGTATCTTGGCCCAGCCGCGATCGAGCAGCTCGCCGGTTACGACCGCAGTGTCATCGTTGGCATCCTGGGCGGTTCCGCGGGTACGACGATGGACGCTTTCCATCAGCTCTGGGAGGCTCGCAAGTACGGCGCACGGGTCGCGTTGTATGGGCGGATGATCAACAACGCGGAGGATCAACGGGCCTTCATCCAGCACCTGCGTTGGATAGCCGACGGCCAGTTGTCGGACCCCGCTGAGGGGGTGCGCTCTTACCACGCGGCATTGAGCAAGTCGGGGATCACGCCTTATCGCTCGCTGGAAGACGACCTGGTGCGTTCATCCAGAGCGAGCGCCTACAGCGGCGTGTCTAGCAAGCTGAAGCACGCGAATGCCGGTGATACAACCGCAGCCGGGCCGAGCCAGAGTCTTGACAACGCAACGCCGGATTTTACCAGCATGACCCGGGCTGAGAAGCTTGCGTGGAACCGTAAGCGTTGGGATCGCATTCTGGGTTAGCCAAGGGAGGCCTTCTATGATCAAGCGAAGTGAAGTCCGTGTTGCGCAGGCCAAGGCCGCTGCCATGCTCGATGCGATTGGTATCGCGATGACACCCACCGAGCGTGCGTATATCGAGATCGCGGAGTTCGGGCTTAATGACTTCTACAGCCAGGGCCTGGCCCTGATCACATATGTCAACACGGATCGGTACTGCGGGAAGGAGCTCATCATGTTCCCGCGGCAAACCTGCCCACAGCACCGGCACCCGCGCATCACCGCAGACATGAAGGATGCCGATCCCCCCGCGCCGCCGCAGGGCGACCCCGGCAAGATGGAAACCTTCCGGTGCCGATCGGGAGTGGTTTATCTCTACGTGGAGGGCAAAGCCGCGGACCCGATCGCTGCGGTGGTGCCCGCTGAATCCGCAGATTATTACACAGTCTTCCACGAGGTCGTGCTTCGGCCGGGCGACCAATACACCATCCCGCCCAATACGTGGCACTGGTTCCAGGCGGGCGATGAAGGCTGCGTCGTCAGCGAGTTTTCGTCCACAAGCCGCGACCCATTCGACGAGTTCACCGACCCCAATATCAAGCGGATGCCGGAGATCGACGAAGATGTGCAATAATCTTACCGCCTGCATTGTGGCTGATACACCATGCTGATCATCGAACGCCAGCAACGTCTGCTCGATCTGCTCAAGGCAAGGCAAACCGCCAGCCTCGATGAGTTGTCGCGCGAGCTGGATGTGTCAGCCTCCACCATCCGGCGTGATCTTGAAGTCATGGAAAAGCACGGCCAGGTGCGGCGTACCCACGGCGGGGCGGTGTATGAGGGTGAGTCAGTAGCGAACGGCGGTGTGGTGTCTCCCACAGCGCCACACCCGTCCCTGGCGATGCGGATGAAATCGCAGGTGGCGGCGAAACTGGCCATCGGCAGGGTGGCGGCGGCAATGGTCGAACCCAACATGACGCTGCTGCTCGATGGCGGATCGACAGTGATCGTCGCTGCGCAGCAGATCACCGCGCGACCCATACAGGTGGTCACCAACTCGCTATCGATCGCTCAGCACTTCAAGGACGATGAGTCAGCCGAGCTGATTCTTGCGGGCGGGACGCTGTACCCGCGTTCCGAGGTCACCACCGGCCCGCTCTGCCGTGGGACACTGCTCGAACTCCACGCGGACCTTGTCTTCATGTCACTGGCGGGCATCTTTGGCGAGGAAGCGTTCAACATCAACATGGCGATGGCGTCCGTCGAGCAGGCGATGATGCGGCAGGCGACGCGGTCTGTGCTGCTCATGGACTCGAGCAAGTTTGGTCGCCGTTCTCTGGCACGCGTGGCTTCCCTCGCTGAGTTTGATGAGATCATCACCGACAGCGGGATCCACGAGACGTGGCGCGAGCGTCTGGGCTCTCGCCTGACGATCGCTGAATAGGCGTTTGCCAGAGTTGCTCAAGCCCCCATCAATTTGTCCATTCATTCTTCCGCGTGTCTTGCCCTCGGGGTATGCTATGGCTGTGTCCATGTCCACTTACGGGAGCATAGCTATGATTGATGGATTTCACTTCGGCTACAACGATGCGCCAAGCGCGGCGGGGGGCTATGCCGCATCACAGGCGGCCGCCGCATCCAGTGCCGCGGGTGCGGCCCGGCGCGACGTGACGCACCTGGAAGACCGCTTCGAGCGGCTTTCCCTGATCTGCATGGCCATGTGGTCACTGATCCAGGACAAGACCAATCTCACCGAGACAGACCTGATGGAGCGTGTGCATATGCTCGACCTCATGGATGGCAGCGTCGATGGCAAGGCGACGCGCGGCATCACCAAGTGCCACAAGTGCGCCAGAACGCTCAACGCGCGTCACCTCAAGTGCCTCTACTGCGGTGCAGAGAAGCCCGCGGGCAGCGCGTTTGACCGGTTGTGACTCGATGACCATGCGCGTGGTATCATTTCACAAATGATTCGACTTGTCCCGGCAATCCTCTGGGTGCTGATTGCGTGCCACGCCTCGGCCGCCGGCCTGCTCCCGGCCAGTGTGTTTCCGGTGGACGATTCATTGCGCCCGGCGATCGCGGAGGAAGCCAATCCTGAAGCACGTGCGACGCTTGAACGGCTGGTATGGAATACGGGTGCCTTCGATGTGACTTTTGCCAGATCGTCAAGGGCTGGGGAGGTCATCGGCACGCTTGCCTTTGCGTCCCCCAAGCCGGTGGGCAGGGCGAGGCAGAATCGCGTGACGCTGGATTGGTACGCCGCACGCGGGCCATCCGGCGAGGTCGTGGCGGCGCCCGCAGTGCTGGTGATGCATTCGCTGCACCCGGACCTGCTGCTGGCGAAGATGATCGCCCGATCGCTCGCGGCTCAGGGTGTACACGCTTTTGTGATGGAGATGCCCGGCTATGGCCGGCGGGTGGATGGGCCAAGGCTGAACACCGGGGTTACCGCGATGATCCATGCCGAGCAGGGCGTCGCCGACGCCCGGCGGTCGCGGGATGTCATCGCGTCACTCGATGCGGTGATTGATGGCAAAGTGTCGATCGCGGGCATGAGCATGGGCGGGTTTTTCGCGACGGGGGCCGCAGCGTTGGATGGCGCGTTTGAGCACGTCTTCCTCTTCCTGTCCGGCGGGGATTGTTTTAGCGTGTTGATGCACGGCGAGAAGGATGCGAAGCGGCTGCGGCAATCCATGGCCGGGGCCGGGTACGACGACGAGAAACTGCGGGCGCTGCTCGACCCCATCGAGCCCTTGCGGCTGGCGCACCGGCTTGATGCCAAACGGACGTACCTGTTCGTCGCGCGGGGGGACACCGTGGTGCGACCGGAGAACAGCGATAAGCTGGCCAAGGCGGTGGGCCTGGGTGAGGATCACTACATCAAGTTCGACGGCAACCACTACACCGCCATGTTCTTAATGCCTAGCGTCATCGAGAAGATCAAGATGACGATTAGCGCTGAACCTGCGGCCGGCGATAACGTGGCAGTGAAAGACGTAGAGCCAGTGGCTGAGGTTGCCCCCTGATCTGAGGTCTGGCGGGAGGCGTCAGCCGGCATTGGCGGGCACGGCATCGAGCCGCGACCGCAGGTTCTCCAGCACATTCATGAAGTTGATGTAGCTGTCGTAGGGCGACGCATACGGGTTGAAATACTTGTGCACCTGCCCGTCGGCAAAATACTTGGTACACATGTAGTAGAAGTGGTCGCTGGTGGTCAGGCGTCGCCAGTCGTCGAGCAGGTCCAGATCGCCGGTGCGCTTGACCTTCTCTTCGAGCCGGTACAACTCCTTCAGTGCGCCGGACTGCATGGCGTTTCCCGCCCAGGCGCTTAAGTCCCGCTCGGTGTCCGCCCAACTGATGGACTTGGGCACGTCGTACCGGCTGACCGGTGCGTGGGCCTCGATGCACTCGCTGGGTGTCCGGAAGGTGTTGCCGCGTGCGAGGATCTTTTCGGGCAGGGCCCCGAGGAACTGCTGGATGCCTGTGTCCTGCCGCTGGTGCTCGCCGAAGGTCTCGTAGTCCATGAAGAGATTGCACAGGTCCGCCTCGTGGTCGATCCACGACGCGAACTTGTCCGCATCCAAGGGCCAATCGCCCCAACTCCGATCCGAGAATCGGAACGCGATGTCGTCGCTGAGCCGGTAGTGCTTGAGCAGCAGGGCGGGGCGGATGGCCCCTGCGGAAAAATCGCCGGACGCCTCGTAAGCGAAATTGGGGCTTCGGCCATCGAGCAACGCATCGACCCCCTCGGTGAGGATGCCGCTGAACCCGCCGAGCCCCGCGATGAACTGAGCCAGGTCGTTGGAGTAGATCAGCTCGGTGTTGCGGAACACAGACGGCCGCTGGCCAAAGTGCTCCTCGATCGCGTCGCAGTGCAGGTCAACCTGCTCGGCAAACTCCTCGCGTGAATACAGGAACGCCAGCGAGTGGTAGTACGTCTCCGCGAGGAACTCGACACACCCGGTCTGCGCCAGCTCCTGGAACGCTTCGAGCGCTTCGGGTGCATAGCGCTTGAACTGCTCGATGGCCGTGCCGGAGATGCTGAACGCAAGGCGGAGCGCGCCGTTGTACTCGCGTGCCATGCGTGTGAGCATGCGCGTCGTGGGGACATAGCACCGCTCGGCCACGCGCCGCATGATCTGGCTGTTGTGGTCGTTGTCCAGGTATTGCGCGTCGGTATCGAAGACGCTGTACCTGCGCAACCGCAAGGGCTGGTGGACTTGAAAGTAAAAACAAACCGAAGCCAAGCGACCGCCTTTCCTAACCGGGTCTGGGTGCTGTCCCTCTATTGTGGCGTGTCTGCGGACGGTTGCAAGGCCTCGGGCCCCGGCGCGTCCGTACATGGCGGGCCGCAACCCTCATCGAAGATGATCCTCGCCCCGCGGCGGAACGTCACATAGGAGTAGAACCACGCCAGCATCACAGCCACTTTATTGCGGAAGCCGACCAGAAAGATCAGGTGGATCCACAGCCACGCCAGCCACGCAACGACGCCGGACAGTTGAATCTTACCTATCTTCGCAATCGCACGCTTGCGTCCGATAGTCGCCATAGACCCGCGATCGTGGTACGTGAACGGGCACGTCTCGGGCGCGGCGGCGCTCCCGGTGGTCAGACGCTTGTCGATGACGCGGGCCGCGTGCTTGCCCATCTGTGTCGCAGCGGGAGCAAGGCCCGGCACGAGCTTGCCGCCACCATCGACGAGCGTGGTGATGTCGCCGATGGCGAACGCCTCGGGGTACCCCTTGATGGTCAGGTCCGCCTGCACCGGGATGCGCCCGCCCGGCCCAAGCTCGATGCCCAGCGAGCGCGTGAGCGGGTGGGCCGAGACACCCGCCGCCCAGAGGGTGTTGTGTGTATCGATACGGTCGCCGCTGCGGAGTATGACGTGGTCCTCCGCCACAGCGACCACGCGTTCGTTGAGTCGAACCTCGACACCCAGGCTCTGCAACTGCGTCAACGCCTTGCCCGCGAGCGCACCGCCGAATGCTTCCAGCAGCTTGTCGCCGCTCTCCACCAGGATGATCCTCGCATCGATCGGGTTGATGTTGCGGAAGTCGCGCTTGAAGACGACCTTGGTCAGTTCTGCGATCGCGCCTGCCAACTCCACGCCCGTGGGCCCGCCCCCGATGACGACGATGGTCATAAGGCTCTGTCGATAGTCCATGTCGGTCGTACACTCCGCCAGCTCAAAGCTGCGCAGCAGCTTGAAGCGCATCGCCATGGCGTCGCGGAGGGACTTGAGGCCGGGGGCGTTGGTTGCCCACTGCGGGCTGTTGAAGTAGCTGGTGGTCCCACCCATCGCGAGGACCAGGTAGTCGTAGCCGATGGCATCGTGGCAGAGCCGGACCATGCGGGCTTCCAGGTCGATGCCCTGGACCGTGTCCATGAGCACGGTGATGCGCGGGTCCTTGCGGAAGATGGATCGCACCGGCTCCGAGACTTCCGGCGCGGAGAGCCCAGCCGTGGCGACCTGGTAAAGCAGCGGTTGAAACAGGTGGTGGTTTGTCTTATCGATGAGGGTGATTCTGGCGCTGGCCTTGAGCTGGCGGCAGAAGGATAGCCCACCAAAACCGGCGCCGAGCACCACGATGTGGGGTTGACCTGCCGCTGTGTTTGCCTGCTCACGCATCTAGGAAACACTGTAGGCACTTGGTTGGTTTCGTCCACTTTGCCCCAAGCCGGGCCGACGACCATGCACATCCTTTCCGCTATACTCAATTGCTCGGACCACCTTGACCCAAGCCCTCGACGCCACACCCCAACGGACGCTCACCCCATGCCCACCAGCGGCGAAATCCGGCAGCAGTTCATCGACTTCTTCGTCAAGAAGCACGACCACTATTTCGCGCCCTCCTCACCCGTAGTGCCACACGGCGACCCGACGCTCCTGTTCGCCAACGCGGGTATGAACCAGTTCAAGCCCTACTTCCTGGGCACCGAAGCCACGCCGAACCCGCCCCGGGCCGCGAACACCCAGAAGTGCATCCGCGCCGGCGGCAAGCACAACGACCTGGACGATGTCGGCAAGGACACCTACCACCACACGTTCTTCGAGATGCTGGGCAACTGGTCCTTCGGCGACTACTTCAAGGCGGAAGCAATCGCCTGGGCGTGGGAGTTGCTCGTGGAGGTCTGGGGCATCGACCCGCAGCGCCTGCACGCGACCTACTTCGAGGGCGACGAGGCCGAGGGGCTCGCACCCGACACCGAGGCCCGCGAGCTGTGGCTCAGGTATCTGCCCGCCGAACGCATCCACCCCGGCAACAAGAAGGACAACTTCTGGGAGATGGGCGACACCGGGCCGTGCGGCCCGTGCTCCGAGATCCACTACGACCGCACCCCCGACAAGTCCGGTGGCACGCTCGTCAACGCCGACGGCCAGGACAGCGTCGTCGAGGTCTGGAACCTCGTCTTCATCCAGTTCAACCGCGGGACCGATGGCCGGCTCACCCCGCTGCCCGCTAAGCATGTGGACACCGGCATGGGCTTTGAACGCATCGTCCGCGTGCTCCAGAGCAAGACGTCCAACTACGACACAGACGTGTTCACCCCGCTGTTTGGTGCGATCCACAAAGTCACCGGCGCCCGGCCATACGACGGCGGCGAGGGCACGCTCAGCGACCCGATCGACACCGCCTACCGCGTCATCGCCGACCACATCCGCTGCCTGACCTTCGCCCTGTCCGACGGGGCGCACTGCGGGAACAACGGGCGCGAGTCTGTGCTGCGCACCATCCTCCGACGGGCCGTGCGCTATGGGCACCAGCAATTAGGCGTCGAGCGGCCGTTCTTCTACAAGCTCGTGCCCGCGGTCGTCGAACAGATGGGCGACTTTTTCCCGGAGCTCAAGAAGAACCCGCAAGCGGTGGCGGATGAGTTGTTGGTTGAGGAGGAAAGCTTCCGCAAGACGCTCGCGCGTGGGATCACGATTTTTGATCGCGAAGCACGCCATGCTATTTCGAAACACTTCAGTGGACGGCTAACAGGAGGGCATGGCGGTTATGCCTTATTATGTACGCCAGTACGTAGACGCATTCATGGATCTACGCAATCTTTGCCTGTCAACCAGTATGATGCAGATGACCTTGCCATTATTTCTCATAACGGCACTAAGATTTGGGAAGGAAAGCTTGGTGATATCCCTAGTGATCTGTTGTCGCATGCTGCGAATGGCCAAGTAGTCCTCGACGGCGAGACTGCGTTCGACCTCGAAGCGACCTATGGCTTCCCGATCAGCCTCACGCAGGTGATGGCTCAGGAGCGCGGGCTGACCGTGGACATGGCCGGCTACGAGAAGGCCAAGCAGAAGCACTCGGAGGTCTCCCGGGCCGACACCGGCACAGCCGACGCCACCGCGCAGCTCATCGAGTTTGTCCAGAACCACAAGCCCAAGGCCACGGAGTTCGTGGGTTACACCGCGACCGAGCTTTCGCGCGAGATGTCCCTGCAGGTCTTCCCGCTGGGTCACGACCGATATGCGGTGGTCACCGATGCCACCCCGTTCTACGCCGAGTCAGGCGGTCAGGTCGGCGACACCGGGATCATCCAGGTCGCAGGCGGTGCGCGATTCACCATCGACGACACGCAGAAAGTCGGCGACGTGGTCTTTCATCTGGGAAAACTGAACAGCGGCGAGGTGAAGCCTTGCACCGGCAAGGTCGGGATGGCGGTGGACCCGGCCCGCAGGGCGCTCATCATGAGTAACCACACCACCACGCACGTCATGAACCGTGCGCTGCGTGACCTGGTGAACGCGCAAACGATGCAGAAGGGTTCGCTGGTTGATCCGGAGCGGTTGCGCTTTGACTTCTCAAACAATGGCCCGGTCGAGGCGGAGCAGTTGGCTGCGGTGGAGGAGCAGGTCCGGGCCGACATCGCCGCAGACCTGCCCGTTTACATCGAGTACGCCCCGCAGGAAGCGGCCTTGCAGGTGCGTGGCCTCCGCGCGGTCTTTGGTGAGAAGTACCCGCCGAAGGTTCGTGTGGTTTCCATCGGCGCGCCGGTGGATGCTCTGCTCGCTGAGCCGGATAGCGACAAGTGGGAGAAGCTGTCGATCGAGTTCTGCGGGGGCACGCACCTGCGGTCCACCGGGCAGGCCGGGGGCTTCTGCATTGTCAGCGAAGAGGGTGTCGCCAAGGGCGTTCGCCGCATCACCGCGCTGACCGGCCAGGCGGCTCACGATGCCCAGACCGCTGGCGAAGAGCTGCTCAACCGGGTCACGGTGCTGGCGCAAGCCAAAACAGACGACGAGTTGATGCTAAGCGATGAAGTGGCCGCGATCACAACCGCGCTGGGCGAGCGCACGATGTCTGCGGTGACGAGGCAGCGTGTGCGTGCTGGCTTGGCGGAAGTGCAGGCCAAGCTCAAGGAGGCGCTCAAGCAGCGGTCGAAGGAGTCGGCCGGGTTGGCTGTTGACGCGGCACGGAAGCGGGCGGACGCGATGTCCGGGCCGGTGATCGTGGCGAGCATCGGCGAGGTGGATGCCAGCGCGATCCGTACCGCGATGGACGTGTTCCGCAAGAAGCACGCCGACAGCGCGGTCCTGCTCGCGGGGACAAGCGATGGCAAAGTCGCGCTGATGGCCACGGTGCCCAAGCCTATGATTGACCGCGGGCTCAAGGCCGGCGACTGGATCAAGCACGTGGCCCCGGTGGTCGGTGGCGGTGGGGGGGGGCGGCCGGACTCCGCACAGGCCGGCGGCAAAGACCCCGGCAAGATCGAAGAAGCGCTCAAGGCCGCAGAGACCTTTGCTGGTGACAAACTCAAGTAACCCACGACGCAGTACCCATGAGGCCTTCTGTCAGGGGCATCCCTTTGTGCAGCGCCTCGCGTCTTTTGATGAAATGGAACCGACATGCCACACATCAACGAAAACTACCTGAAGCTCAAGGCCGGCTACTTGTTCCCCGAGATCGCCCGGCGGGTCAACGACTTTGCCGCAGCCAACCCCGACGCCAGGATCATCAAGCTGGGCATCGGCGACGTGACGGAACCGCTGCCCCCGGCCGTCGTCCAGGCCATGCACAAGGCGGTGGACGATATGGCCACGCGCGAGCAGTTCCACGGTTACGGCCCCGAGCAGGGCTACCCGTGGCTGCGCGAGAAAATCGCTGCGCACGACTACCAGTCGCGCGGCTGCGAGATCAAGGCCGATGAGGTCTTCATCTCCGATGGCAGCAAGTGCGACACCGGGAACATCCTCGACATCCTCGGCAGCGAGAATATCATCGCCGTGGCCGACCCGGTATACCCGGTGTATGTCGATACCAACGTGATGGCGGGCCATACCGGCCCCGCGAACACATCCGGGGAGTACGGCGGGCTGGTTTATCTGCGGGCCGATGAAGACAACGACTTCCTGCCCGCGATCCCCGACCGCAAGGTGGATGTGGTGTACCTCTGTTCGCCGAATAACCCGACCGGTGCAGCCGCGTCGCTCGGCTATCTGGAGAACTGGGTCGATTACGCGCGGGAGAACGACGCGCTGCTCCTCTTCGACGCGGCCTATGAAGCTTTCATCACCGATGAGTCGGTTCCCCACTCGATCTACGAGGTCGCGGGTGCAAAAGAGGTGGCGATCGAGTTCCGCAGCTTCTCCAAGAGCGCCGGTTTCACCGGCACACGCTGCGCCTTCACCGTGGTGCCCCACGCCTTGCAGGTGAAAGCGAGCAACGGGCAGTTTGTGCAGTTGCACAAGCTGTGGAACCGGCGTCAGAGCACGAAATTCAACGGCGTTTCCTACATCATCCAGCGCGGAGCGGAGGCGGTGTATTCGGAGGAGGGCCAGTCGCAGGTCAAGGCACTGGTCGCGTTCTACCTTGAGAATGCCGCGGTGATCCGCAAGTCGCTGACCGCTGCGGGCATGACGGTGTTTGGTGGCGAGAACGCGCCGTACATCTGGGTGAAGACGCCGGGCAAGCTGACCTCGTGGGAGTTCTTCGACAAGCTGCTGGCCGAGGCCCATGTGGTGGGCACGCCGGGCAGCGGGTTTGGCGCGGCCGGCGAGGGGTACTTCCGTATCAGCGCCTTCAACAGCCGGGCAAATGTCGAAGAAGCGATGAAGCGCATTACCGCCAACCTCTCGCTGTGACCGCAGACGACGAGGCTACCGACAAAGCGACTATCATCGTGCCATGCACGCCATGATGCACGAGACAGACCTGCAAGCCACCGTCCGCAATTTCTTAAGCGAATGCCGCACCGCGACGCTGGCCACGGCCGATGACATCGGCCACCCCCATGCCGCGAACATCCAATACGCGGGCTGCGCGGGCTTCTGCGAGTTGATCTGGGTCTCGTCGCCCAACTCCGAGCACAGCCGGCATCTTGTCGCCCGGCCGCGCGTCGCGCTGACGGTGTACGCCCACGAAGACGCAGCCCAGAACATCCACGGCCTACAGCTTCATGGCCACGCCCAGCCCATCCACGAGCCACCCGCGATCAATGCGGCCTGGGACCTCTACACGCAGAAGTACCCGTTCGTCATCACCATGCCACAGGTCCGCGAGTTGCTCGATCGCGGGCAGCAGGCGTTCTACCGCTTTAGCCCGACCTGGTTGCGGTGGATCGACAACCGCCGCAGCTTCGGCTGGAAGCAGGAGTTCAACTGGTGAGCGCGGGGGGAGCGTCGAGGCGGGCTAGATTGTGCCGGACCAGTTGGCGGGGCAGAGCAGGACGGGCAGTTCCGAGGAACGGATGATGTTGGCCGGGACATCGCCCGCGATGAGGCGTTTGAGGACGCCCTTGCCGGTGAGCCCGAGGATGATCATCGTGCAATCGCGGGCCCGCGCGGTGTTGAGGATCGCCTTGGCGGTGTCATCCGCAAAGAGCATCACGCCCTCCACCTCGACGCCAGCGTTCCTGAGCTTCTCGGTCAGCACCTTGAGCGTCTGCTCGCCCCGGCGGGTGGCATCGCCCTCGTGCTCGTCCTCATCCTGAAGCGTGGCGACGTGCGCAACGATCGCCTCGGCATCGAGCCGTCTGGCCATGTCCGCGATTGGCTCGGCTAGCTTCTCACTCGCCCAGGGCGAGGAGACGGCCACCAGGATGCGACTCTTGCTCAAAACAGGTTCCTTGCGGGGTCTTGGCCCTCTGACCGTCTTTTGACCATCCACGTTGCGCCCCCATCTAACAGGTCCATCCGGGACCGTCAACGCCTCAGGCGACACGGACAACCCTCCCCGTCGGTCGGGGAGCTCCGGGGGCCTACCCCTAAGTATAGCTCAAACAGCCGTTTGTCGATTCTGCGGAGCGGAGGTGAACAATGTTCGAGATTTAAGTAAGATTTTAATCTATGAGCCGGCCCACCAAGGACCATTACGACGCTTTTGACGCCCTGGCGCATCCCATCCGCCGCGGCATCGTCGAAGCGCTGGCCAAAGGTGAACGCAAAGCGGGCGACCTGGGCAGTGGGCTCGACGTTACTGGGGCAGCCATGTCGCAGCACCTCCAGGTCCTCCGCAGGGCCGGCCTCGTGGAAGATCGGCGGGACGGCCAGCGACGCATCTACAAGCTCAACCCCCAAGCCATGCGAGACGTCGCCAAGTGGGTCAACAAGTACGCCGCCGCAAAAGGATGAACTGTGCCATTCCTCACTGCGGCGCATTGACTTACCACTTCCACACCCCTAGCGTCTGCCCATGACGCAGCCGCACCGCAAACACCCCCAGCCCGCAACCCTGGGCCAACTCAAGAAGGCCGGCTACCGCTACCGCAGCGTCAAGCAGGAACTCCGCGAGAACCTCATCCAACGCATGCGCGACGCGCACAGCGCCGACGACGCAGACGCGGCCGCGCTCTTCCCCGGCATCCGTGGCTACCGCCACACCGTCCTCCCGCAGATCATCCACGCCGTCTTCTCCCGCCACGACATGCTCTTCCTCGGGCTCCGTGGCCAGGCCAAGACGCGCATCCTCCGCATGTTGCCTTCCCTGCTGGACGAGTGGTGCCCGGTGATCGCGGGGCTGGAGATCCCCGACGACCCCCTCGAACCGATGACCTCGCTGGGCCGCCGGGCCGTGCTCGAAGCGGGCGACGACACGCAGGTCCGTTGGCTTAGCCGCGAAGACCGTTACCACGAAAAGCTCGCCACGCCCGACGTGACCATCGCCGACCTCATCGGCGAGATCGACATCGTGAAGCACGCCGAGGGCCGATACCTCTCCGACGAATCCACCATGCACTTCGGCCTCATCCCCCGCACAAACCGCGGCATCTTCGCGATCAACGAACTCCCCGACCTCGCCCCACGCATACAGGTCGGCCTGTTCAACGTCCTCGAAGAACGAGACGTCCAGATCCGAGGCTACCCCGTCCGGCTCAACCTCGACGTCTGCCTAGTCTTCTCAGCCAACCCGGAGGACTACACCAACCGTGGCCGGATCGTCACCCCGCTCAAAGACCGCATCGGCAGCGTCATCCGCACGCACTACCCGCAGAACACCGCCGAGGCCATGCGCATCACCAAGGAAAACGCCTGGCTTAACCGCGGCCCCACCGCCGAGCAATCCAAAGCCCAGCACCCCGGCGACCCCGAGCCGATGCCGACGGTGGAGATCCCCGAGTACCTGCACCGCATCATCGAGGGAGCCGTCGCCGCCGCACGCACCAGCGCCCACATCAACCAGGCCTCGGGCGTCAGCGTCCGGACGTCCATCGCGTGCCTTGAGACCATCGTCAGCAGCGCCGAACGCCGAGGCCTGCTCACCGGCGAGTCCCGCATCGTGCCGCGCGTCTGCGACCTCGCACACCTGCACGCCGCGACGCGGGGCAAGATCGAGCTGATGATGGCCGAGGAGGGCGACGACACCGAAGACCGCCTGGTCACCTCGTTGCTCGGCGAGTCGGTCAAGGACGTGTTCAGCGCCATCGCCGACGAGTTTGAGGGTGGCCTGAAGCTGACCGTGGGTGACGAGGTGAGCGCTACCGATCAACTCGCCTCGATGCGTCACGTGGAAGGCCTGGTCGAAGCCTCCGCCGACCTCGCCCGCCGCCTCGAACTCGACCCCAAGGATGAGCAACACCTCGCCGGCGCAGGCGAGTTCCTGCTCGAGGTGCTGTACGTCCACAACCTCCTAAGCAAACACCCCACCACTGCTGGGAGCAGCTACGGGCGGTGACCCCTTCCGATGCGGGCGAGTCTGTGTATCATGTGCTTCACATGCAAAGTAGAACAAAGAGCGTATCTATCGCGTGGTCATCGATTGCAGTTTGTGCAATCGGGGTGGTATTAGCAGTACGGGTTGCATTCGCAGATGCGGATATCGACGAGAATGCAGATGCCCCTGTTGCAGAGTACCGACTGATAGTTGCGCCTGATCAGTTGCGATATCGCTTCGATCAGCCGGTTTATTTGAAAATCACGTTTGAGAATGCAAGCCGCGATGAAGTGCGTGTGCTGAGTACGGAGATGATGCAGGTCTATCGCTTTGACGTACGGCTACCCAATGGCGATTCCGCACCGTTGACGCTTTGGGGCAAACATCGGAGCATGGGCTTTCCCGTTGGGCTACGTCTTCGCACGGTTGTACCGGGCGACACGGATACGAACCGCGTGTTGCTCAGCCGCGTGTTTGACATGACGCTGCTTGGCGAATACACGGTCACAGTGCGCCGACGCGCCTTGCTCCCGGGCGCAGATACAGAGGAAGATATCGAGTGGGTCGATGTGGTGTCCGATCCGGTAACGATTGTAATCCACGAAGATGCCAAGCCGGAGGAGCCAGTTAGTAGGTCCGGGCCTGCCCGGACGACATTTTGCGGTACGCACGTTGTGTCCGGGCAGGCCCGGACCTACGCAGTTACTCCTCATCGTGTTCATCCGGCTCGCTTTGCTCGTTCTCCTCGATCGCAGCCAAGAGTTCGGTGATTGCTTCTTCTGCGAATGTACGGATTTCTCGAACATCTAGGTCTTCTGAGGGCCAAGACACCGTGATGTAGATATCCCGTTCCTTTAAAAACTCCACATTGCGGTATTGGTTCATTCCCCCATCAGATTTTCGGATGGTCATGTTGTGGAACTCGGACTTTGTGATATCGCAGTCGATGTTGTCCAGACTGTCCGGATTGAGATAGAACTTATAACTTGTCGTGTGATATGCAGGATTGTTGCCGTACATATTGCTGTAGGTTTCACGCTTGCCTTGCTTGAATATGAACTGTTGAATCCTGATAAGGTTCTCACGCGTGATGATTTTTTCATCCGCATTCCGCTGCATGATCCGTATGCGTACATCAATGGTCGCTGCAAATGTCGTCGTCATGCAAGAGAGGAGAGCAATCATCATGATGGCACACACAATTTTCGTAACCGTTCACACCACTGCGGGCACGGGTTGGCCGGCTGTGTGGTGGGTGATGGCTTGGACGAGGTAATCGAACAGCGGTCGTCCCTGCTGGCGGCAGGTCTCGCGGATGCTCCAGAAGCGTTCGAGCCAGCGTGAGCC
>JBGTLW010000225.1:0-20219 GCA_041743835.1 Phycisphaeraceae bacterium
GCGGTGCCCGTGATCGTGGCCTCGGCTGTTGCCGCGCCGCGCCCGCAGCAGGCGCGGCCGGTCACGATCCAAGACGACGTCACACTTCTGTAGCCCCGTGGCCCACGCCAGCCAATGACTCAGACGGCTTGTAAAGCACCCGCTGGGACACGGGGCAGGTGTTCTCGCAAGAACTTCCCCGTGAAACTGGTCTTGTGCGCTGCCAGGGTTTCTGGTGTGCCTGTCGCGACGATTGTGCCGCCGCGGTCGCCACCTTCCGGGCCCAGGTCGATGATCCAATCCGCCCGCTTGATGATGTCGAGGTTGTGCTCGATCACCACGATCGTGCTGCCCTGATCGGCGAGTCGGTCAAGGACACCGGCCAGCTTGTTCACGTCGTCGAAGTGCAGGCCGGTCGTCGGCTCGTCAAGGATGTAGAGCGTGTGCCCGCTGGACCGCTTGCCCAGTTCGGTCGCCAGTTTCACGCGCTGGGCCTCGCCGCCGGAGAGGGTGGTGCTGGCCTGCCCGAGTTGGACGTAGCTAAGCCCGACATCGTTGAGCGCGGTGAGCAGGCGGTGCAGGTCGGGGAAGCTGTCGAAGAAGGTCAGTGCTTCTTCGATGGTCATATCCAGGACATCCGAGATGTTCTTGCCGCGATAGGTGATCTCCAGCGTTTCGCGGTTGTATCGCTTGCCCTTGCAGACATCACACTTGACGAAAACGTCGGGCAGGAAGTGCATCTCGATCTTCTTTACGCCCTGGCCCTGGCACGCCTCGCATCGCCCGCCCTTCACGTTGAACGAGAATCGGCCGGGCTTGTACCCGCGTACCTTGGCTTCCTTGGTCTTGGTGAACAGGGAGCGGATGGCATCAAAGACGCCGGTGTACGTCGCGGGGTTGGAGCGTGGTGTTCGGCCGATAGGCGACTGATCGACCTCGATGATGCGGTCGATGTGATTGACACCGTTGAGCCGGTCATGCTCGCCGGGTTTGACCCGTGTGCCCAGGAGTTGCCGCTTTGCCGCCCGCAGCAGGATGTGATTGACCAGCGTGGACTTGCCCGAGCCGGAGACCCCAGTGACACAGACGATGCCACCGAGCGGGAACGTGGCATCGATGTTGGCAAGGTTGTTCTGGCGTGCGCCTTTGACGATGAGCGCTTTGTTGTGGTCGAGTTCTCGCCGCTTGCCGGGCACTTCGATGCGTGTCTTGCCCGAGAGGTATTGGCCGGTGAGCGATGATTTGTTGCGCTTGATCTCTGCGAGTGTGCCCTGTGCGACAATGGTTCCGCCGTGCCTGCCGGGGCCTGGGCCGACGTCGATCAGGTGGTCTGCGGCCTTGATGGTGTCCTCGTCGTGCTCGACGACGATGACGGTGTTGCCGATGTCGGTGAGGTGTCGCAGGGTCTTGATGAGCCGGTCGTTGTCGCGTTGGTGCAGCCCGATGGTCGGCTCATCCAGCACGTAGCAACAACCCACCAGCCCGGACCCGACTTGCGTCGCCAGACGGATCCGCTGGGCTTCCCCGCCGGAGAGCGTGCCCGTGGCCCGGTTGAGGTTCAGGTAGCCCAGCCCGACGCTGAGCATGAAGCCCAGCCGGGCGCGGACCTCTTTGAGGATGGGCGCCGCGATCTGCTGCTGCTCGGTGTTGAGCTCGATGGCGTCGAAGAAGGCGACAGCCCGCTCGATCGTCATGCCGACGATGTCCTGCATGTTGAACAGCCCACGTGCCGCCCACGGGTTGGTGCCCTTCACGGCCGGGCCCTTGGTAAACACATGCAGAGCCGCGGGCCTTAGCCGAGCGCCTTGGCAGGTCTCGCAGCGCGATTCGCTGAGGTACTGGCTCAGCCAGTGGGGTTGGCTGGTGTCCTCCGCGTTTTGCAGTCGGCGGTGCAGGTTGGGGATGACACCCTCAAAGCTCGTGCCGAACTTCTTGACATCGCGGGGGTTGGTCCCCTCCATGAGGATGCGTTGGGTGGCCTTGCTGAGTTGGCGGTAGGGGGCGTCCGCATCCGCGCCGAACTCGCGGCAGAATCGGCGGACCAGCTTGTTGTAGTAGATCTTCATCCGCCGACCGCCGTACCGCCAAGGCTCGATCGCCCCCTCGCTGAGCGACTTGTCCGGCTCGGTGACGACAAGATCGGGGTCAAACTCAAACACCACGCCCAGGCCGTGACACGCGGAACATGCGCCATACGGCGAGTTGAACGAGAACAGCCGCGGCTCCATGTCCTCCAGCGAGCACTCGGGGTGGATCGGGCAGGCGTAGTTCTCGCTGAACAGGGTGTCGGCCCATCCGTCGTTAGCCGGGTCCGGAGCAGGCGCTTCCGGCGGCTGCGCCGCAATGACCACCAGCCCCTCCGCGAGCTTCAACGAAAGCTCCACCGAGTCTGCCACGCGCTGCCGCAGCGCATCAAACTCCTCGCCCGCGCCCTGCTTGACCACGATGCGGTCAACCACCGCCTCGATGGTGTGCTGCTGATAACGCTGGGTCTTGGTCGTGAAAGGCGAGCCCGCTGCCTTGGCGGTGACCTCGCGCAGGTCCATCACCTGGCCATCCACGCGCGCGCGGACAAAGCCTTGGCGTACAAGCCCCTCGAACACCTCGCGGTGGTGCCCCTTCTTCCCACGGATGACCGGGGCGAGCACCATCAGCCGCGTGCCGCCCGGCATGGCCATGACGTGATCGACAATCTGTGTCGCGTTCTGCGAGCTGATCACGTGGCCACAGGTCTGGCCCTTCTCATCGGTGTGCCAGCAGCGGGGCGTGCCCACGCGGGCGAACATCAGGCGGAGGTAGTCGTAGATCTCGGTGGTGGTTGCCACGGTGGACCGTGGGTTGTGGGAGCTGCCCCGCTGCTCGATGGCGATGGTGGGGGGCAGGCCCTCGATCGATTCGACATCCGGCTTCTGGAGCTGATCCAGGAACTGCCGGGCATACGCCGACAGCGACTCCATGTACTTCCGCTGCCCCTCTGCGTAAATGGTGTCGAACGCGAGCGTGGACTTGCCGCTGCCCGACAGCCCCGTCACGACGACGAGTTTGTCGCGCGGGATATCGACATTGACCGATTTAAGGTTGTGCTCTTTCGCGCCGCGGACACAGATGTGGGTTAGGGCCATGTCGGTTGGCTGCTGGCGTATGGCGTGGATGGTTGCCCCCGGCCAGGCCGGCTTGGGCACAGGATAGCATGCGGTTGATCGTAGGATGAAGAACCCGCGAATCAACAGCCCGCCAGAAAATCTGGCAAGTCAAGACCGATACCCCGAAGGGGTGGCGGGCTTGGGTTTACAGCGTCGCTGAGGTGAACGGCAGCAGGCCCATGTACCGCGACCGCTTGATCGCCTGGGCGAGCAGCCGCTGCTCGCGGGCGTTTAGCCCGGTGCGCTTACGGCTCTGGATCTTGCCGTTGGGCGTCATGTAGCGCCGCAGGTCGTCCGCACGCTTGTAGTCCGCGTAGAGCGCGCCGGTGGACGACTTGACAACAACCTTGACCGGGGGCGGTCCGCCGAAGCTCTGGAAATGGCTCATCATTTATCTCCGTCTTGGGTTAAAGCAGCCCGCGAACTTGCCGGAGTGGATCCCAGCCTCGGGGCGACGGTGCAGCCCCGGATTGTATCAGATGCCATGGCGTCAGCAACTCGAACACGCCGAGTTTTACGACCAAGCTCCGGCGTCCGTGACGGACAGGGGTTTGACGCGGGGTGGGGCGTTGGCCTATGGTGGAGGACTCACCGAGATACCGTCGGCTCCCGTGGGAGGCCGGCTGGCGCGGGTCGGTGAGGGCATGTGCTCTAACATCCCCCGCACTTCGACGCTTCCCGCACACAGGATCCCAACCATGCCCGACGATCAGAACGATCAGGCTGTCGCCAGCCCCGATGCTACCGATACCACCGATTCCCCGGCCAATGAAGCCGCGGAGCGGCCCGAACTCAACGTCAACGTCGAAGACGCTGGCCCCGCGCTCAAGAAGCTGACGATCCAGGTGCCCGAATCCCGGATCAAGGCCAAGATCGCTGAGCAGTTTGACAACCTCAAGCGTGACGCGGTGGTCCCCGGTTTCCGTCAGGGCCGCGCCCCGCACCGCCTCATCGAGAAGCGCTTTGGCGACGCGATGCGGACGGATGTGAAGGGCCAGTTGCTGTCTGAGGCTTACACCCAGGCCATTGAGGAAAGCAAGCTCGATGTCATCGGCGAGCCGGACGTGAAGGATGCCGAGGAGATCAAGCTTCCCGAGTCGGGGTCGATGACTTTCGTGGTCGAGGTCGAGGTGACGCCCGAGATCGTGCTACCCGCGTTCGACACGCTGAAGGTGAACAAGGTCAAGTACGCCGTCACCGATGAGGATGTGGAGACGGAGATCACCAACGCCCGCGAGCGGATGGGCCGGATGCAGCCGGCCGAGGACACGGTACAGGTCGGCGATTACTGCCAAGGCCCGGTGAAGATTTTCGCGGGCCAGGATGCGGGCGACGACGCGGAGGTGCTCTTCGAGCTGCCGCAGACCTACGCACTCATCAACGGCGAAGACAAAGAGTTCAAGGGGCACATCGCGGGCATTGTGCTTGAGTCCCTGGGCAAGAAACTGTCCGGCAAGGGCGTGGGGCACACCGAGCGCATCTCGATGACTGGCCCCAAGGGTCACGAGAACGAGAAGATCCGCGACCAACCGATCACCCTGGTCTTCACCATCGATACGATCCAGCGGGTCAAGCCCGCTGAGATGGAGGCGGTCGTTGCCGCTCTCGGCGTCGAGACCGAGGAGCAGCTCCGCACCGAGCTTCGGCAGATGCTCGAGCAGCGGTCGCAGCAGCGGCAGGTGTCGGACATGCACGACCAGGTGCGGGAGCAGTTGGTGGAGGCGGTGGACATGGAGCTACCCAAGGGCCTGACCAGCCGACAGGTGGAGCGATCGCTTCGCCAGCAGCAGATGGAGATGCTGTACCGCGGCGAGAAGCCGGAGGATGTGGAGCAGAAGATCGCCGAGGCCCGCGAGCAGTCCGAAGCAGAGTCCGTGAAGCAGATCAAGCAGTTCTTCATCCTCGACAAGGCCAGCAAGGACCTGGAGGTTGAGGTCACGGATAACGAGATCAACATGCGTGTGGCTCAGATGGCTTTCCAGCAGGGCCGCCGGCCGGAGAAGCTGCGGTCCGAGATGCGTGAGCGTGGTCAGCTTGAGCAGCTCTACCTGCAGATCCGCGAGCAGAAAACGCTGGCTATGATCCTTGAGAAGGCTGCGGTCACCGAAGTGGATGCCGACCCAGCGGGCAAGGCAAAGAAGAAATCAAAGTAGTGCCCCCAACGCCCGCCCCCCAACGCCCACCCCCTCCGGGGGTGGGAAGGCTCGCGGGCCTCTGGACCAGGTGACATAAAGATCCTTCTCAGTCTTCGCGCAAGGTGATGCCGCAATCATCAGGGAGTTCCACCATTGGCTAACCCTTGGGTTATGCTCGCGGACCAGCCCACTGCCCGGGAGGGTGCGGACATCATCGTGGCGTTGGCCTGGCTTAGTGCGGCTGCGGCACTGGTGATCATCGCGTTCTGGTTGATCCGCCGATGGGTGCTGCGGAGCGGTGAGGACGACGGCCAGGCCTCGGGCTTCACTCTCGCGGAGCTAAGGCGTCTGCACCGCGAGGGTGACCTGACCGACGCGCAATTTCAAGCCGCCAAAGCCGCCCTGATTGCACATGGCTTGGCAGCTATGGGAGGCATCGATCGTAAGCCTGTCCACAGCGAACAGAACGCTCCCGATTTATCAGACGAGTCGATAACTTCTGATAATGACGGGGCTTCCGATAAAAGGACCGAAAACGATCCCCCGAATGGCACGTCATGAAGATGGGAAAAATTACTTTGGAGAGTTGCTGCCTTGGGGTGCAACTTGGGGTATATTGAAACCTTACGTGACAGGAACGACGGCCTGTAGGCGTCTCAAGATCGCCAGCGATTCGTGCTAACGAACGTTGAAGATATGGACGATTCTGCATTTACGGAGGGCACACCTTCGGCCGTCACATCCAGGACGGGGAGTTCATTCCGCGTGGCGACACACGTCATGCGGCATCCAGTTTGAGAGCACTATGTCTAACTCAAAGAATGGCGGTCGAGGAACACGAGGCATCACCGGCGACACCGGGGGTGATGACACCGGCTTCAAAGGTCGGCGGGTCACCACATGCTCGTTCTGTGGCAAGTCCTCCCGTGAAGTCGGGCCCATGGTCGAAGGCCCCAACGATGTCTATATCTGCGCCAACTGCACGGAGCTGTGCCAGAACATCTTCAAGCAGGAGCGCCGCCGCGTACACTCCGGCCGCCCAAGCTTCGGGACCATCCCCTCGCCACGCCAGCTCAAGGAGTTCCTGGACCAGTACGTCATCGGTCAGGATTTGGCCAAGCGGGCGCTGTCCGTCGCTGTGCATAACCATTACAAGCGACTGACCGCGGCCGAGAAGGACTCCGCCGTCGAACTCGACAAGTCCAACGTCCTGCTCATCGGGCCCACCGGCTCGGGCAAGACCCTGCTGGCGCGCACGCTCGCCCGCACCCTCAACGTCCCGTTCGCCATCGGCGACGCCACGACACTCACCGAAGCCGGTTACGTCGGCGAAGACGTGGAGAACCTCCTGCTCAAGCTCTTGCAGGCCGCGGATTACGACCTCGAAGCGGCGCAGCGCGGCATCATCTACATCGACGAAATCGACAAGATCGGCAAGACCAGCCAGAACGTCAGCATCACCCGCGACGTCTCCGGCGAAGGCGTGCAGCAGGCTCTACTCAAGATGCTCGAAGGCACCGTCGCCAACGTCCCCCCGCAGGGCGGCCGTAAGCACCCCGAGCAGCAGTACATCCAGCTCGACACGACCAACATCCTGTTCATCTGTGCGGGCACGTTTGTCGGCATCGAAGACATCCTCCGCAAACGGCTGGGGAACAAGTCCATCGGCTTCGCGTCCGAGGCCTCGGTGGATGACCCGTTCGCGGACCGCGAGCACCTGCTCGCGCAGGTCACCGCGGAAGACGTCTTGCAGTACGGCATGATCCCCGAACTCATCGGCCGGCTGCCCGTCATCACCCCGCTGATGCCGTTGACGGTGGAAGCGATGATCCAGATCCTGACCGAGCCCAAGAACGCGCTGCTCCGCCAGTACCAGTACTTCTTCTCGATGGAGAATGCCGAACTGGAGTTCACCGATGCCGCGCTCGCAAAGCTGGCCCAGAAGGCCCTGAAGCGCGACACCGGGGCCCGTGCCCTGCGCTCTGTGATGGAAGAGCTGATGCTCAACCTCATGTACGAGCTGCCCGACATGGACAACAACGGGGTGAAATATCTGGTGGATGCGAACGCGGTGGAATCCGGCCGGGCCACCCTCGCCGACCTCCGAGAGGCGAAGAAGGAGTCGGCTTAAACGCTCCAACGGTCGCCACGCGCAACCGGTGAGTCCAGGTGGTGATCGACTGATGTTGAGCAGCCCGGCTACTATGTCGTGGAGGTTTGGAAACGCCCGGAGTTGCCTTTGACCCACCCCACCCCGACGACCTCACCCGCCCACCGCAACCGGGCGGTTTCGTCCGCAACCTGGATGCGGCTCCTGCTGCTGCCACTGGTATTGGTTCTATCACCGCACTCTGCGATCGCTCAGGCCGACAGTGCCGACCCGCTTGGTGGCGATGCCCTCGCAACCGTCGGCGCATCGCAGGTCATCCGGCTTGCAGAGACCGGGCGGTTCAGCGACCTGCTCCGGCGGCTCCAGGCGGACTTTGCCGACGCCCCGGCCGACGCACACACCCAGTCACTGATCGACGACCTGTCACGCTTCCACGTCAATGCGTCGGAGTACGCCGCGAAGCGTCAGGAAGCCTTCAACTCCAAGCTCGACAAGCTCACCGAGGCTCTGGACGCCCAGAAGCTCGATGAAGCGTTGATCCTGGCGATCGAGGCGCACGGATTGTCGGATGAGCCGGAGGCGGTGTTTGCCCACCCCGCGGTGGTGGATGCTGTCGCCAAGGCACGCGCGCACGCGAAGGCCTCCGAAGCCGCCAGCGACTGGGTCGAAGCCGCGAGCATCTACCGCCTGCTGAACCTGCTCTATGAAGAGCAGGACGGCTACGAGGAAGACCTCAAGCGGGTGTCGCTCCGCTTGCAGATGCTGGGCCTCTACGCCCCGAAGGTGCTGGACGCGCTCTACGAAGAGCGGGCGAAGCGCAACGGGGATGGCGAGCCCGACGCCCAGCCGCAGGAACAGATCGAACCAGACGACTGGACCGTCCGCCTCAGGGGTGTCGATCAGAAGATGCTCGACCAGGCCCTGCTCTGGTCGGCCCGCAAGCACGTGGACGGCGGCGGCTACAAGCCGATGGTGCGTGGGGCGGTCGAACGTCTGCGGTTGTTCGCCCAGACGCCCGGCCTGGAGCAGACGTTTGCGTCGATGGCCGACCCCGTCAAGCTCAAGACCTTCACGGACCACCTGGACCGCACGGCCGCCCGCCTGGAAGACCCGCATCTGCAGATCGAGCGCATCGAGGCCAGCACGATCACCGAGGGCATCCTCGCGGCAAACGACGCCACGCTGAAGCTGCCCGAGAATGTGCTGATATACGAAATGGGTGAAGGGGCGATGGGCACGCTGGACGACTTCTCCAGCATCATCTGGCCCGAGGAGCTTGAGTCCTTCAGTCGATCCACGCAGGGCGCGTTCTCCGGTGTCGGGATTCAGCTATCCCGCCGGGACGGGCGCCTGGTCGTGGTCAGCCCGCTGGAGAACACCCCGGCACAGAAGGCAGGCGTCAAGTCCGGCGACATCATCACGGCTGTCAACGAGAAGCCAACCGCGTCGTGGACACTCAATCGCGCGGTGAATGAGATCACAGGCCCGGAGGGCAGCGAGGTCACCCTCGCCATCGAGCGCGGCACGGAGAACCTCACGTTCACACTCAAGCGCGCCCGCATCATCATCGAGTCGATCCGCGGCTGGGAACACCGCGCCGCGCCCGATGGCGGCGGCTGGGATTACTGGATCGATCAGAAGGCGGGCATCGGCTACGTCCGCCTGTCGCAGTTCATCCCACAGACCGCGGGCGACCTCGATGCCGCCGTCGCACAGATGCAGGAAGTCCAGCCGATCCGCGGGCTGATCCTGGACATGCGGTTTAACCCCGGCGGTCGGCTCGATTCTTCCGTGGAAGTGGTGGACCGCTTCGTCGCCGAAGGCCCCATCGTGTCGATCGTGGATGGCGACGGCAACAAGACCAGCACCGAGCGTGCCCGCAAGTTCCGCACCTACGAAGACTTCCCGGTGATCGTCCTGGTGAATCAGGGGTCCGCAAGCGCGTCGGAGATCGTGGCCGGGGCGTTGCAGGATTATGGCCGCGCGATGGTGGTCGGCAACCGCAGCTTCGGCAAGGGCTCCGTGCAGGACCTCTATGGCCTGGACAACTACAAAGCACGCCTCAAACTCACGCGGCAATACTACATGCTCCCGCTGGGCAGGATTATCCACCGCAAGCAGAACGCCAAGGAGTGGGGCATCGAGCCGGACCTGACGGTGAGCGTGACCAATGAGCAGATCGCCGAGGCCTTGCAGTTGCGCCAGGATGCGGACATCCTGCGCGATGCGCCGCCCGCCGCAGCCGACCTCCCCGAAGGCCAGGCGCCACCAACCACCGCCGCCACGATCCTCGCGCGGGGTGTGGACCCGCAACTCGAAGCGGCCGTGCTCATCCTCAAGACCAGGCAACTCGCCGGCCGCATCCTCGCGGGCGACCCCAACGCTCAGCAGGCCCTGCTCAACGACAAGTGATTCGCGGCCGCTGCGCAGAGGCCGTGAAACATCTACAATCTGAATCATGCCAGGATCGACCTTCGGACATCTTTTCCGCGTCACCACAGCGGGCGAGTCGCACGGCCGGGCCAACGTGGCGATTGTCGATGGGTGTCCGCCGGGTCTGGCGCTCTGCGAGGAAGACCTCCAGCCAGACCTGGACCGCCGACGCCCCGGCCAGTCCAGGATCGTCACGCAACGCAAAGAGGCAGACACCGCGCAGATCCTCTCCGGCGTCTTCGAGGGCAGGACCACCGGCACGCCCATCGCCATCCTGATCGAAAACACCGACCAGCGATCCCACGATTACTCCGACATCAAGGACAAGTACCGCCCGGGGCACGCGGACTACACCTTTGATGCGAAGTTTGGCTTCCGTGATTATCGCGGCGGCGGGCGGAGCAGCGCCCGGGAAACCACGGCCCGCGTGGCCGCGGGCGCGATCGCCAAGAAGCTGCTGCGCGAGGCGCACGGCATCCAGATCGTCGGCTACGTCAAGCAGGTCGGCCACCTCATCGCCGATGTCCCCAAGCCCGAATCCGTCACGCTTGAACAGGTCGAGGCCAACATGGTCCGCTGCCCCGATGACAAGCAAGCGCAAGCCATGATCGAGCTGATCGAGGCGGTGCGCAAAGAGCAGGACTCCATCGGCGGGGTGAGCGAACTGGTGGCGACGCACGTGCCGCCGGGCTGGGGCGAGCCGGTGTTCGATAAGCTCAAGGCCGACCTCGCCAAGGCGATGTTCAGCCTCCCCGCGGTGCTCGGTGTGGAATACGGCATTGGGTTCGGCTGCGCGACGCTTAAGGGCAGCGAAAACAACGACATCTTCATCCCCGGCAGCGATGCGGCCAAGCTAAGCAAGCAATCACCTGCCACCGATCGCCCCCGCATCACCACAGCGACTAACCGCCACGGCGGGATGCTCGGCGGTATCTCTTCGGGCCTGCCCATCGTGCTCCGCTGCGCAATCAAACCCACCAGCAGCCTCAGCAGGCCTCAGCCTACCGTGACCACCACCGGCGAGCAGACAGAGATTGCTACCAAGGGCAGACACGACCCGTGCCTGCTGCCGCGTTTCGTACCGATGGGTGAGGCAATGATGGCCCTGGTCCTCGCGGACCACATGCTACGCCAGCGCGCATTGCAAGCGTAAGCAACAACCCGCCACCGAAGCGCTTGTCAATGCCCCGTGCCAGCAAGGGTGGCCTGTTACGCCCCGATGGTGACGCCGCCCGGTGTGACCGGTGCGCGGCCCACGGAGTAATAGGTGAACCCCGCATCCGCCATGGTTTCGAGCTTGTAAAGATTGCGGCCGTCGAAGATCACCGGCTCAGCCAAGCGATGACGGATCGTGTCCAGGTCCGGGTGCTTGAACTCGGCCCAGTCCGTGCAGATCACCAGCGCATCCGCACCGTCCAGCGCGTCGTACATCTTCTCGGCGTAGGCGATCTGATCGCCCAGCACCTCGTGGCAGGTCTCGTGAGCCACGGGGTCGTGAGCCGTGACCTTCGCCCCGCGTTCGAGCAGGGCACGCATGATGGTGATGGACGGTGCTTCTCGGATGTCGTCTGTGCCCGGCTTGAAGGCGATGCCCCAGACCGCGATCTTCTTGCCCGACAACCCCGCCGCGCCGCCAAAGTGCTTGTCGATCTTGGTGAGGAAGGCCTCGCGCTGGGCTTGATTGACGGTATGGACACTCTTGAGAAGCTCGGTGGGGTGGCCGCAGTCGTCACCCATGGAGATGCACGCGAGCACATCCTTGGGGAAGCACGACCCGCCGTAGCCCAGGCCGGGGTAGAGGAACTGGTTGCCGATGCGCTGATCGGAGCACATGCCCTTACGCACCTCATCCACATCCGCGCCATACGCTTCGCACAGCCGGCTGATTTCGTTGATGAATGAGATCTTGGTCGCGAGCATGGCGTTCGAGGCGTACTTCACCATCTCGGCCGACGGGATATCCAGCACGAAGATGGGGTGCCCGTTGCGAACGAAGGGGTCGTACAGGTCGGTCAACCGCCGGCCAGCGCCCTCGTCATCGACGCCGATGACGACGCGATCGGGCTTGTTGAAGTCGTTGATCGCCGCGCCTTCTTTGAGGAACTCCGGGTTGGAAGCCATGCAGAACGGCTTGCCGGTGCGTGAAGCGATCGCGTCGCGCACCTTCTGGTTGGTCCCCACGGGCACGGTTGATTTCACGACGATGATCTTGCGTCGGCGGTCCTCCGGGTCGCCACCGGTCCCGCCGGGGGCCTGCTCCATCACCGTGCCGATGTCCTGCGAGGCTGCGAGCACATACTTGAGATCGGCGCGGCCCATCTCATCGCTCGGGGTGCCCACGCAGATGAAGATGATCTCGGCCGTCTCGTAAGCGCGCTTCTTGTCCAGCGTGAAATGCAGGCGGCCGGCCTTGTGGTTCCGCTGGATCATCTCGTCGAGGCCCGGCTCATAAATCGGGCTGATGCCGTTATTGAGCTTCTCGATCTTCCGGGCATCGACATCCAGACAGGTCACGTCATTGCCCATGTTGGCAAAGCACGTACCGGTCACCAGACCCACATATCCCGTACCAACCATGGTGATGCGCATGGCAACAGCCTCAAAAAGGGGCGCAAAAGCGCCGTGTCATTCTTAGTAGTCCCTGATCCCAGGCAGCGCCTCGGACAGCCGGAGCACACCGGTTACCCGTTACTTCGGCAAAACCAAGGCCCCAATGTAGCCGCCGCACGCTTATCGGTCTAATACACAGGTGCCACAGCGACTAGAGCCAGACCAGCAGGGGCGGGCGACAGCCGGTACACTCCCGGACTTCACACAAAACCACCCCAAGCCACGAAACGACACGGAACACCATGGAAGCAGGTATCGTCGGTCTTCCCAATATCGGCAAGTCAACGCTCTTCAACGCGCTGACCGCGGCCGGCCCCGGCAAAGGGGCCCTGGCCGCGAACTACCCCTTCGCCACCGTCGAGCCAAACATCGGCATCATCTCCGTGCCAGATGACCGGCTGACCCGCCTTAACGCGAAGATACCCACCGAAAAAATCGTCCCCGCGATCCTCCGGCTTGTCGATATCGCGGGGCTGGTCAAGGGTGCCTCGCAGGGCGAAGGATTGGGCAACAAGTTCCTGTCCAACATCCGCGATGTTGATGCGATCCTGCACGTCGTCCGCTGCTTTGTCGATGACGATGTGACCCACGTCGATGGCAGCGTCGATCCCATCCGCGACATCGAGACCATCGACATGGAGCTGATGCTAAGCGACATGGAGGCGGTTGACTCGGCCCACGCCAAGGCCGCCCGCAACGCCCGCGCCGGCGACAAGGACGCCAAAGCCAGGCTCGCCCTGCTTGAGAAGTGCAAGGCCGAACTCGACGCGGAGCGGCCGCTGCGTGGCTTGTTTGCGGGGTTCGACCCCGACCAGCGGAAGATGCTGCGTGGGTTCGGGTTCCTCACGGCCAAGCCCGTGCTGTACGTCGCCAACGTGGATGAGGACGACCTTGCGGGGCAGGGCGAGCTCGTGGGCCGGGTGCGTGCCCGTGCTGCGGAGGAGGGGGGCGAGGTGGTCGCGGTGTGTGCCAAGCTGGAGGCGGAGCTCGCGGAGTTGGATGAAGCGGACCGGGCCGAACTGCTGGAGAGCGTCGGGCTGGATGAGCCCGCGTTGCACAAGCTGGCCCGCACGTCATACCACCTGCTCGGGTTGCAGAGTTATTTCACCGCCGGGCCGAAGGAGATCCGCGCGTGGACGATCCCGGTCGGGGCCACGGCCCCTCAGGCCGCGGGTGTGATCCACACCGACTTCGAGCGTGGCTTCATCCGGGCCGAGGTTTACTCGGTGGACGACTTAGAGACGCTGGGCAACGAGAAAGCGATCCGCGAGAAGGGCAAGCTCCGCATCGAAGGCAAGGCCTACATCATGGCCGACGGCGACGTGTGCAATTTCCTCTTCAACGTGTAACGCCGACCGAATGCCTCCCGTTTAGCGCCGGGCGTAAGCCCGCGCGTCCACGTGCAACGTCAATCCCGCTTGAGCAGTTGCCGCCGTTGGATCATCAGCTTCAGCGTGCGGGCGGCGATCTCGGCCTGGTGTTCGTCGAGCTGGGTGAAGAAGGGCAGGGCGATGGTCCGTTGGCTGATGGACTCCGCGATGGGGAAGTCGCCTTCGTTGAACCCGAAGCTTTCGCGGTAGAACGGCTGTAGGTGGATGCAGGGGAAGTAATTGGACGCGCCGACCTCGTGACGGCGGAGGCCACCGATGATCGCGTCTCGGTCCTCAGCGAGGTAGCCGTGCGCCAGCTTCACGACGAACACAAACCACGAGAAGTCCTGCTCACACTCGGGGGGCAATGTGGGCAGGGTCAGGTCCTCGGTGTCGAGCAGCGCACGGATGTAGGTCCCGGCCACGCGGCGTCGAGCGGCCAGCAACTCGTCGAGCCGTTCCATCTGCACGACACCCAGCGCGGCGTTGATCTCGGAGAGGCGGTAGTTGTATCCCATACGCTCGTGCGCGAGCCACGAACCGGCGTTGGAGCGACCGGCGCCGCTGGCGGGCACCTGCGTCGCGGAGCGGCCCTGATTGCGCATGGAGCGGCAAAGCTCCGCGATGCGGTCATCATCTGTGAGGATGACGCCACCCTCGCCGGTCGTGATCTGCTTGTTGGGGTAGAAGCCGAACACCGACGCCCGGCCAAACGACCCGATCGCCCGGCCGCCCAGCCGCCCGCCCAGACCCTCGCAGCAATCCTCCAGCAGCAGGATCTCGTGCTTGCGGCAGATCGCCTCCACGGTGTCCATGTGCATGGGGTTGCCGAACACCTCGACGGCGACGACGGCCTTGGTCCTCGGCGTGATGGCGGATTCGAGCTTGGCGGGGTCAAGGTTCATGCTCGTCGGGCAGATATCAACAAACACCGGCGTCGCGCCGACCATGAGAATGCAGTTGGCAGACGCGATAAAACTAAACGGCGTGGTGATGACCTCGTCGCCCGGCCCGACACCCATCGCCAGGAGCGCCAGGTGCAGCCCCGACGTGCCCGAGTTCACCGCGACACCGTGACGCCGACCGCAGCGCTCGGCGATCATCTGCTCGAAGAGGTCCTGCCTCGGGCCGATGCTCAGGCGGCCGCTCCGCAGCACATCGACGACGGCGTTGATCTCGGCTTCGGTGATATCGGGTTGGCTCAGGGGTATTTCGCTCATGGTCGTCGGTTGGGGAAGACCGCGGCAAGCAGGGCGTCGGTCTGTTTGTCTTGCTGGAGCAGGAGCCAGGCGGCTTGGATACGCAGCGGGGCCTGCAAGCCTCCCCCGCCGCGCACGATGATGGCCGCGTCCTTGCGTTGCGCGGGTGTGAGCGGTTCGCGGGCACGTAGCCGCAGGAGCAGGGCGAGTTGGTTGGTGGTGGGGTCGGTGAAATCGGGCAGGCCTGTCACCACCCCGCCGGCATCGAGCGGCTTGGACCGCACGATCCCCAAGAGTATCGCCTGACACAACTGCCGATCGGTCGTGGTGCTCGCGATGATCGGGCGGAGCAGGTTGCGCCCAGTGGCGGGGTCGGTGTTGATGAGGATGCGCGCGGCCTCCGCGGCGTTGGCGAGGCGGACATCCCTGCCCTTGGCTGGGCCTTGCTCATCAATCAGGATCAAGCCGAGGAGAATCTGGTATCGGTCCTCCGCGGGAGCGACATCCTGCGCGTAACTCAAGGCCCAGCGTGCGGCCGCGGGATGATGGGTCTCCAGCAGTTTCACGATGTGAATCACGGTGTCCTTGTCACCCGCAGCGATGGCCGAGGCGGTGCGTCCGACCTGCTGAAGGAAGGGGTCGGCATCTGTTTTCAGCGTGGCGAAAGCCTCGGCATCCATCCACGGCGAAAGCTGCAAGCCCAGCAGCGCAAGACGGATGCGATCGACGTAGTCCTGCGCGGCTGCAAGCTGTGCCAGCCAGTTGTCAACTGCCCGCTTGTCTCCAAACCGGATCGCCACACGCAGCGCGAGTGTGGACAGGTTTGACTCGGTGTCCGGGTCGGTCGCTATCGCGTAGGCCCAGGGCGTGATGGTGCGCAGGTCGTGCTGGAGTGCCGTCTGGAGCAGCATGTGGCGCACGGCATCGCGGGTGGGATCGGTGGAGCGGTCCAGTTCCTTGAGGCCTTCAAGCCCCGCGTTGTCCCCGGCCTGGAGGAGCAGCAGCGCAGCCAGCGAACGCCGGGGAAGGCTGGATTGGATGGCCGGGTCCCGCAGGATGTCCGGCTGATCGAAGTTGCCGCGGGCGATCTGCTTGGCTGCGATGAGCAGCTTGACGCCGGGGTCCAGGTCCTTCCACGTCAGCAGTTTCCGTGCATCCGCATCGGTCAGCAGGTCGCCATCGAGCGCGGCCCCGATCAACTCGGCGCGGGCCGGGTCTGACTCAAGCGCTGCCACACGCACAAGGTCCACGCTTGCGGGGCTGCTCAACTCCGCCAGACCGAGGATGCCGTGGACCTGGAGGACCGGGTGCTCGGCCTCGGCCAGCGCTTCGAAGTATGGCTTCAACGCGGGGTCACGCAGGTGACGCATGGCCCGCAGCAAGGCGTTGTGCTCGCCGCTGCGGCGGAGGGTGATGCTGTCGGTAAAGAGCGACTGTGCCGCGGTCATCGCGGGAGAGGCTGCGGGGGTCGCGGCCAAACTCGGCGCAAGGGGCACCGCAAACGCCAGCCCGAGCCAGACCGCCAGCCACAGCACGCACCTGTCGTGTCTCACCTGCATCCGCGTAGTGTACGTTGCGGGCAAAGCACGCGAAAACGCGGGGCCAGGCGCGTGTTGACCGGGGTTGGCTGGCGGGGCAACACGGTCACTCATCGCTGGGCTCGACCTGTGTCGCGGCCGCGCGGAGGAACCCGTCGAGGTAACGCCGACCAAACAACTGCAACCCCTTCACCGTCAGCTCGTGATTGGACCCCCACAGGCAGACGCGGAGGTCGGTGAAGTCCGGGTCAATCTGGATGAGCACGCGGGGGTCGGGCTGCTCGCGCTGGTCGGGCGGGAGGTGCTGAGCGAAGTAAGCGGACAGCGCGTTGACCCCGGGGCCGCCGAGGCAGATGGTGGGCCGTTTCTGTAGCTCCTGGTGGTTGATGTACCACAGGTCGGTGCAGACGACGGGGTAGATGTCGGTGCTGAGCTGGTCGTGGTGGCGCTTGGCCCACGCCTCGATCCTGCGGCACAGGCGGTAGGCCAGCGGGCGGTCCGCTTCCTCGGCGCGCAGCGACGACCCCACGACGATCAACACGAGGTGGCGATCGGTGATGGCTGGGGGATGGCCCCGGCTGCCGGGGTGCTCGGGCTTGGGCGCTTCATCCTCGGGCAAGAGGTCGCTCCGGTGTGCTTAGCTGACCGTCCGTGCGCCGTTGTTCCACATCGGCACTCCTGCATCATATCGGCGCGAACCGGGACAGGTGTGTAAATAACCGGAGTTCCTGCGGGAATGTGTAAGGTGCTCCGATGGGCTGGCTCAGGCGTTGCCGAGCAGCACGGCGAGCAGGCCCTTCTGGGCGTGGAGCCGGTTGTGTGCCTGACGAAACACCCGGCTGGCTGGGCCATCCATCACCGAGTCGGTGATCTCGATGCCCCGATAGGCGGGCAGGCAGTGGAGCACGATCAGCTCGTTCTGGGCGTGGCGGAGCAGCTCGTCGTTGATCTGGAAACCCGCGAACGCCGCGAGCCGGCTGGCCTTCTGGTCCTCCTGCCCCATCGAGACGAAGGTGTCGGCATAGACCGCGTCGGCATAGACCACCGCGTTGGCGGGGTCGTGTGTGGCGTTGAACTCCATCGCCGGGCACACATCCAGCACACGCCGAGCAAAGGCATCCTCGAAGGCGTAATCCCGCGGGCTGGCGAGCGTGAACTTCATGCCCAGCTTGCCGCAGATCATCGCAAGCGAACGGGCAACGTTGTTGCCATCGCCGACGAAAACGATGTGCCGGCCCTTCAGCGCGGCAGCATCCCGGCCCCACTCGTCCATCATCGTCATCACGTCCGCCAGCGACTGCGCGGGGTGGGCCCAGTCAGAGAGCATGTTGATGACCGGCTTGTCGCTGTGCTCGGCAAACTCGATCAGGTGGCGGTGGTCGTACACCCGCGCCGCGATGCCGTGCACCATGCCGCAGAGCACACGCGCGATGTCGCCAGCCGCCTCGCGCTTGCCAAGCCCGACCTCGTGCTGGCCAAGGAGGATTGCTTGGCCGCCCAGCTCATTCATCGCCTGCTCGAAGCTGACGCGGGTGCGGAGCGACGGCTTCTCGAAAAGCATCGCCAGTGTCTTGCCCGCGAGGATCGGGTGATTGGCCTTCCCCGTGTCCCGCTCATCACGCAGCGCAAACGCGACCTCAAGCACATGCTCGATGTCTGCCCCGGACGTGTCCGCGATGTTGAGGAAGTGCTTCATAGCGATCACATGACGATTTCGGTGCCGATGCCCCGTTCGGTATAGACCTCCAGCAGCAGCGAGTGGGTGATGCGGCCATCAATGATGTGGACTTTGTTGACGCCGCCCGCCAGCGCGGTGAAGGCCGACTCCACCTTCGGGAGCATGCCGGCGCTGATGATCCCCCGAGCGACCAGTCCTTCGATCTGCGCGCGGGTCAGGTGCGTGGCCATGTCATCCACATCGTCGGACTGGCGTATGCCGTGGGTATCCGAGATGAGCACGAGCTTTTCCGCGCGGGTTGCCGCGGCGACGTGACCCGCGACCGAGTCGGCATTGACATTGAGCTTGCCGCCCATGGCATCGCGCACGATCGGAGCGATCACCGGCACAACACCCGCGCCGGTCAACGAGGTCAGCAGCTTCGCGTTGACCCAGTCGATCTCGCCAACCATGCCGATGTCGATCTTGCGGGCCTTGCCGTTCTCCGGCTCGCCCTCAAGGAAAAGCCGCTTACCAAACACGGCGCAGCTCGCCAGCGAGTGCAGGTTCATCGGCCGATGCCCGAACTCTTCGATGATGTCACAGATGCCGGCGTTGATCTGCTTGCACAGCACGTGCTCGGCGATCGCGAGGGTGCGTTCATCGGTGTAGCGTCGGCCCTGGACAAACTGGGCTTCGAGGCCGGCCTCGCTCATCGCCTGGCTGATCGCTTTGCCCCCGCCGTGCACGATGATCGGCGCCATGCCGACGGTCCGCATGAAGCAGACATCTTCCACGAGTGAGCGCAGCGTCGCGGGCTCATCCATGATCGACCCGCCCACCTTGACCACGATGGTCTTGCCGGCAAAGGAGCGGATGTACCCGTGGGCCTCAATCAAGGCGGCCGCTTTGTTAATGGCTTCCTGCATGTCGATTCCACACGATTAGGGGGAATCGGGCAGTGTACCGATGCCCCGTGGCGCTGACAAACACAATTGCGGGTGCCGACAAGTGGGCGGGCCGGGATGGGCCGCGCAAGGCCCACCCGTGACCCGTCAATGCGTGGCGACGGCTTGTGTTTGTTGGCCCCCCGTCATGACGCATCTATGATGAGGCCTGATGCAGCACACGGATCACGAGCAAGCCGAATCTCCACCGCCTCAGCCGAAACCTTTACGGCTGGCGATGATGGTGCTGGTGCTGAGCCTGCTGGTGACCGGCGGCGCGATGCTGGCAACCTTCCCGGAACATCGCCTGCTTGTGGCTGGGCTGGTGCTGGGCGGCGCGTCTGTGGCGGTGATTGTGCTGTGGGCGCTGCGCTGGTTCGGCAGATAACGGGCGGGGGGCGGCAATGTGGCTAAGTGGAACCTATGCACTGGCCCGGATCGCATCCGTGACCAGAGCGACTTCGCTATCGGTCAGGTCGCGCCGCAGACACAGCCGCACGCGCGAACTCCCCGGCGCGACGGTGGGCGGGCGGATCGCGACCCCCAGGACACCCCGCTCGCGCAGTTTGGCTGTGAGCGCCAGCGCCTCCTCAGCCGAGCCGACAATCAGCGGGATGATCGGCGTGACCACATCGCCCGCAGGCTGTGTGTCCGCGAATCGCGAAGGCAACGCCTGCCGCACATGCGCACCGATATCGTGCAGCCGCTTGCGCAGTTGCGGCTGTGCCTGGACCACCTCCAGCGAGGCAAGCAAAATCGCGGCCTGGCTCGGTGGCACAGCCGTCGTGTAGATGAACGCACGAGCCTTGCTGATGAGTGTGTCGATCACCGGCTGCGCGGCTGTGACGATCCCGCCCAGCCCGCCCAGCGCTTTGCTCGCGGTCGAGATGGTGATATCGACTTGCCCCACCACGCCGAGTTGCTCGCTTAGCCCCGCGCCTGTCTCACCCAGCACGCCCGTGCCGTGCGCCTCATCGACGACAAGCACCGCGTCATATTTTCTGGCCAGCTCGCACAACGCGGGCAGGTCCGCGCAGTCGCCATCCATCGAGAACACCGCGTCGGTGACGATGAAGATGTTGGTTGCCGGTTCGTCTT
>JBGTLW010000226.1:0-2536 GCA_041743835.1 Phycisphaeraceae bacterium
GCTGCCGTGGACGTTGGCGGGGAGCACGCGCGCGTCGGCCGTGGGCACGTGCGTGTGCGTGCCGAAGACACAGCTCACCCGGCCGTTGAGATACCACCCCATCGCGATCTTCTCGCTGGTCGCCTCGGCATGGACCTCCACCAGCACAATCGCGCGGGGGTCTGCGATCTGCTTGAGCAGGGCATCCACGCAGGCGAAGGGGTCGCTGGTCGGCAGGCCCATGAACAGCCGGCCCATCACCGTGATCACGTGCACCGGCACAGGCGGCTGCCCGGCCCGCTGGACCACCAGCCGCATCATGCCCCGCCCGCGCGCTTTGTCCGAGAGGTTCGCGGGGCGGATGAGGTTGGGCGCGGTGTCCAGCGTGTGCGCGATCTGGTGCTTCTTGAAGGTGTGGTCGCCAAGCGTCAGGCCATCGACCCCGGCCGCGGTGAGCTTGGTGTATTGCTCGGGCGTGAGCCCCGAGCCGTTGGCCGCGTTCTCCGCATTGGCGATGATGAGGTCGGCCCGGAACCGCTCGCGTAGCGTCGGCACAAGCTGTGTGACCGCCTGTCGGCCGGGGGTCCCCACGATGTCGCCCAGGATCGCGATGCGGATCGGCATCGTGATAGCGTATAGGCTCGGGCCACGCCCTGCGCCGCCGCGAACTCTAGACGCCAGACCCCAGACGCTATACGCTCACGCCATGCGCTGCCCTTTTTGTGGTGTGAATGACGACAAGGTGATGGACTCCCGCGAGGTCGAGGGCGGGCGGTCCATCCGTCGTCGGCGGGAGTGCAAGGCCTGCGCCAAGCGCTACACCACCTTCGAAACCATCGAGCAGAAAGTCTCGCTCCTGGTCATCAAGCGAGACACCAGCCGCGTCCCCTACAACCGCGACAAGGTCATCGGCGGGCTCGAAAAGGCCTGCTATAAACGCCCGGTGCCCGCGGCCAAGCTCGCCGCGGTCGTCGATCAGATCGAAGAAGACCTGTTCCGCCGCGGCATGAAGGAAGTCGAATCCACCGAGATCGGCCGGCTGTGCATCGAGCACCTCAAACGGCTGGACCACGTGGCGTACCTGCGCTTCGCCAGCGTGTATCTGAAGGTGACCAACATCGACGACTTGCTGGAGGAGATGCAGGAAGTGAAGCAGGCCACGCCCCTGCCGCCGGGCAAGGACCAGGGCAAGTTGTTCTAGGCTCGGCTTGCCGCACCAGCTTGGCCCCGTACCGCCGCGCGATTCACACCACCTGCTTGGCGACGAACCGCACGACCACCAGCATGGCAAGCGCGCTTGCTGAGATCACGAGCACGAGGCCGATGAGCCGACGCTGCGGCATGGGCTGTTCACCCTCGGGGCTGATGAGCGTGAAGAGAAAAATCTGGCCCTTCTCGACCGAAGAGGTGACATCGACGCGGTCGATCATCTTGTCGCGGAAGAAGCCCTCATCCTGTACCCGGATCTCGCGTACCGATCGCAGCTCGGTCGGCTCGGGCAGGTCGAACGTCAGCCCGTTACCGATGGGCGTCTTGACGCGGGGCGGGGTTTTCATCGGCTGGTCCGCACCCGCGACCACGACCTCCAGAAACAGGCTCGGGTTCGAGCCCAGCGACTTGAGCTTCTCGACAAACTCCTGGGCGGTGGCGCTGGGGTTGGACAGTGTGACGCTGTTGACGATGCGCACCTGCGTCACGATCACCGAGCCGGTGTCAGCCTGCGTGTCCATCAGCAGCCACCCGCCCGGCAGCGCCAGCGCCACGATCAGGACCGCCAGCCACCACGGCAGCAACACGAACCGCCGCGCGGGCGGGGGTGCGGGTTCCGGGGGTGGGGGATTGTCTGGGATCGGATCGCTCATGGGGTTTTTCTTCCGGGACTTCTGAATAACCTCAAAACGGTTTGAACCGCCAGGACGCCGAGAGCGCCAAGTCAAAATCGTTATTGATTTTACGAAAAGGTCTTCCTTGGCGATCTCCGCGTCTTGGCGGTTATTTAGAGGTCTCTGCCGGGTAATTTAGCACACGGGCCGCGGGGGCATGGCCTGCTTGGTAGTGGCCAGCGGCTCAAGCTTCACGAACAGCCCGGCCGCCAGCGACAGCAGCACCGCGATGCAGAACAGGATCGTGCCGATGCGCACCTCGACGCTGGCGATGCCCTCGAACTTGACCAGCACGATGAGGATCGCGAGCACCAGCACATCCAGCAGCGAGTACTTGCCGGTGAACGCCGCCACTTGGTGCAGCCGGTGTCGCAGGGCCGCCGACGCCGGGACGATCCGGCTGGTCGCCGCGAGGATCATCCCCAGCTTCATCACAGGGAATATCACAGAGAACGCGAAGACCACCGCCGCGATCAGCGTGTGCCCCGTGTGGTATAGCTCCGCGATCCCCTCCAGCAGCGAGACGGTGCGTTCATCGCCCAGGGCTGTCATCGTCATGAAGGGCTTGATGAACGCGACGATCAGCACGCCCAGCGCTGCCAGCGCGAGCAAAGACGCCACGGCATTGGACCGCCGGAGCATCGGCCGGGGCGACGTGCCGCAGGACGGGCAGC
>JBGTLW010000227.1:0-13323 GCA_041743835.1 Phycisphaeraceae bacterium
ATCGCTCAACGGATAAAAGGTACCCCGGGGATAACAGGCTGATCGCTCCCGAGCGTCCATAGCGGCGGAGCGGTTTGGCACCTCGATGTCGGCTCGTCACATCCTGGGGCTGAAGGCGGTCCCAAGGGTTGGGCTGTTCGCCCATTAAAGTGGCACGCGAGCTGGGTTCAGACCGGCGTGAGCCAGGTCGGTCCCTATCTGCCGTGGGCGTACCACATTTGAGAGGATTCTTCCTTAGTACGAGAGGATTAGGAAGGACGAACCCCTGGTGCGCCAGTTGGCCTGCTAAGGCCAGTGCTGGGTAGCTAAGTTCGGCAGGGATAACCGCTGAAAGCATCTAAGCGGGAAGCCCCCCTCAAGATCAGATGTGGATGCAACTTGTTGCGAGAGACCCCTGGCAGACCACCAGGTTGATAGGCCGCACGTGTAAAGGCAGAAATGCCCTCAGCTAAGCGGTACTAAAGGTCGATTGCTTGATCACTCCGACCCACGACCCATCCCAAACGACACACTCAAAAGTGTCGTCACGGACGGTTGACGGGTTGGACCAGGCACCCACTAACGCAATGTTCTCAATTGACATCACACAACCGCCCAACATCATCCCTCCCCCGGTTCACACCGCAGGAGCATGGCAAGGGCACAAAATCACTAGACCTAACCACGACTATCAAGTCGGGCGCGCCCTAACCGGCACGCCCGGCCTTGTCGGTGACCATAGTGTTGGGGTCACACCCGTTCCCATACCGAACACGGCCGTTAAGCCCAGCACGCCGATGATACTGCCTCTGCGGGAAAGTAGGTCATCGCCGACTTTGACGACCCCGGTACCCTAAAGGTGCCGGGGTTGTCTTTTATATACACCCCGCACCCCGCATGACGAACCAACCCGCACTGCGGAACCTAACACAGGCGCAGCGGACCCGAAAAGGCTGTGCCCATTCGTATCCCGTTTTGCGTGTTGTTCCCCGCAATCCCATGTGTGCTGTGGCCCTGACCTACAGCACAATCCACCAAAATCATTATCATTGACTCTTTCCCCTTGCGGGCGGAGTGATCCATGACCATGACCTATTCTCAAGACGCTCACGCGGCAACCGCGGCCGCGATCGCAGACCTGCCCGAGCATGTCCGTGGCCAGGTTGTCCCCATCGTGGACTTCGGCTCTCAGTACGTCCAACTCATCGCACGCCGGGTCCGCGAGGCGGGCGTCTATTCCATGCTCGTCGGGCCAAGCGTCAGCGTCGAGCAACTCGCCGCCCTCGGGCCCAAGGGCATCATCCTCTCCGGCGGGCCCTCCTCGGTGTATGAAGCGGGCGCTCCGACCTGTGACCCCCGGCTGTTTGAGCTGGGCGTGCCCGTGCTGGGCATCTGCTACGGCATGCAGATCGGCAGCCAGTTGCTCGGGGCCGAGGTGAAAAACGCCGCCGCACGAGAGTATGGCCGGGTCCAGCTACACCTCGAAGACACCACGGACCTTCTCCACGGCGTACCCGAACAAACCACCGCGTGGATGAGTCACGGCGACCAGGTCAACAGCCTGCCCACGGATTTCGTCCCGCTGGCCACCACCCCGAGCTGCCCATTCGCGGCTGTGCGTCACAAAACCAAGCCCTTCTATGGTGTGCAGTTCCACCCGGAAGTCACCCACACGCCGCACGGCCGAGACATCCTCTCCAACTTCCTCTTTGGCATCTGCAAGTGCTCGGGGAATTGGCGGATGGTGGATTACCTCGAAGCCGAGTCCAATCGCATCCGCGAACAGGTCGGAGACGCCCGCGTGATCTGCGGTTTGTCCGGCGGGGTCGATTCCTCCGTCGTCGCTGCGATGCTGCATCGGGCCATCGGTAATCAGCTCACCTGCATCTTCGTTGACAACGGCCTGCTGCGCAAGGGTGAGCGAGAATTGGTCGAGTCCACGTTCCGCGACCACTTTGATATCGACCTCCGCGTCGTCGATGCCGAGGCCGAGTTCCTCAGCGACCTTGCCGGGATCACCGACCCGCAAGAGAAGCGCACACGCATCGGGCACCGCTTCATCGATATCTTCAAGAAGGAAGCGCAGAGCCTCCGCTCCGCCGGCGTTGTGCCTAAGTTCCTGGCTCAGGGCACGCTGTACCCCGACGTCATCGAGTCCGGCCACGGCTACGCGGGCACCGCTGCAAACATCAAGCTCCACCACAACGTCGGTGGACTGCCTGCTGAACTGGGCTTTGACCTGGTTGAGCCATTGCGCACCCTGTTCAAAGATGAGGTCCGCCAACTCGGGACCGTGCTGGGGCTGCCCGAGCACATGGTCTGGCGTCACCCCTTCCCCGGCCCGGGGCTGGCGGTCCGCATCCTCGGCGAGGTGACACGCCCGCAGCTCGATCTGCTCCGGGATGCCGACGAGATCCTCCTCGAAGAGATCGTGGCCAGCAACCTGTATCGCAAGACCAGCCAGGTCTTCGCGGTGCTGCTGCCGGTCAAGGCGGTCGGCGTCATGGGCGACGGGCGGACCCACGAGCAGGTCGTCGCGGTCCGGGCGGTGGAGACGCAGGACTTCATGACCGCGGACTGGGCCCGCATCCCGTTCGATGTGTTGGCGACGATCAGCAACCGCATCATCAATGAGGTGCGTGGCGTGAATCGTGTCTGCTACGACATCTCCAGCAAGCCCCCCGCGACCATCGAGTGGGAGTAACACCGGGCCGATCGTCGCCGGTATGATTCGCACCAGGATCGACCCGACCAGGAGCACGCCGTGAGCCATTGGTACGACCGCATCGTTGGGGCCTTGGAAGCGCAGGGGTTCAAGCATCTGACGCTGTCGGCAGGTGATGGCAGGCTGCTGATCACCGAGCACGGCTCGCGGGTGCTTGCCTGTGAGTTGCCGGGCATCGAAGGCAATCTGTTTTTCCACCCGCCTTTCATGGAAGATGCCACAACCCGCAAGGGCGTGGCCGGCGGCGACCGCCTATGGATCGCCCCGGAAGTGGGGTGGTTCTGGCCATCGCTGGACGAGGCCCGGCAAACGCCCAAGGAATCTGCACGCACGCCCGGGTCCATCGATCCGGGGTATTACGGCATCACCGAGCAGGACGCGGGCCGCGTCGTCATGGACAACCGTGTGGACGTGACCGATGTGCGTGACGGGAAACGGCTGGGGATGTATGTCACCCGCGAGTTCCGCCTCATCGAGGCCCCGGATCAATCAGCCGAGTCCGGTGACTTGAGCCGCATCAGCTTCGCCATCACCCAGAGCGTGACCTGGGCCGATCAGACTTCCGATGAAGGCGCCGTGGTGGGTTGCTGGGACATCCTGCAGGTGCCGGGCACACCCGACCACCCCGGCACACTCATCTGCCCGACCACCCGCCGCGTCGAGCCAACCAGCTACTACGACCCGTTCGGCGATCGGCACGTCGCGGTGGATAATGACCGCGTGCGGTTCCTCATCGACGGCGACCGGCGGATCAAGATGGGAATCCCAGCCGACGCGACCACCGGCCGCATGGCGTACTACCGCCAGCACGACCTGACCTCCTCGCTCATCGTCCGAGTGTTCGCGGCCCTGCCCGGCGAGCCCTACTGCGACATCCCGCGCGATGCACCCGACGAACAACGGCTGGGCGGCGACGCGCTCCAGGCCTACAACGACGACGCAACCGCCTTCGAGGGCACGACCTTCGGCGAGATGGAATACCACGACCCGTGCCTCATCGCTGGCAAGGCTCCGTTCAAGCGTACCGGCACGAGCGTGACGCATGTGCTGACCGGGCCGGATGACGCCATCAAACGTACCGGCCGAGAGCTGCTGGGTGTTGAGATCGAAGCGATCTCCTGATCGTTGTTGGTAAGTATGCGGAGACGCAGAGGGGCACCGACGCGGAAAAAACTGCATCACGCCGCGCATTCCTGACGGCGAAACATCGCGGTCGGGCACGAGCACGACAACAGCGTCACCAGTCGATCCCGTGACTCTGCGTTCCAATGCTCAATGGCTCGGCAGCAGGATGGTCCCGCCGTTCTCGTATTCTCTGGCCCCCGTGATGCAGTCGCGGATGACGGCCGCGACTTCGGCGGGGTCCAGCGTATTCTCGGTGGGGATCGCTTTCTCTGAGAAACTAGCACGCAGCATCGGGGTCTCCACCGCGCCGGGCGCGACAGCCACCGCCTTGAGATTGATCCGCTGGCCCTCGTCCGCGGTCGCCTTCGTGAAGATGTTGACCGCGGCCTTGGCGGCTCCGTACACGTTGAAACCGGTGAAGGGATCGACGCTGGCCATGGAGGAGACATTCACGATCGTGCCGCGCTTCTGCTGCTTGAATGTCGGCCAGGCGGCCCGGGTGATGAACACCACGCTGTCCAGGTTCACCGCGAGGCAGTGGCGGTAGGCGTCGGTCTCCAGCCGGGCGATCGGGCCCAGCAGCGCGACGCCAGCAATGTTGGCGATCGCATCGATCCGGCCAAAATGACCGAGCGCCTCACTGATGAGCCCCTGTACCGCGACCTCGGATGAGACGTCGGCCGGGTAAATCAGCAGTTGTGCCTGGGGCGATTCTTCAAGCACCATCGAGGCGGTTTCGGAGAGCTTTTCGGCTGTGCGTCCCGCGAGCACGCAGGCGTAGCCCGCCTCGGCCAGGAGCAGGGCGGCGCTGCGGCCGATGCCGCTCCCGGCGCCGGTGATGATGACGGTAGGTTGGTCGGTCATGGTCGGGCAGTCTTCCTTGGGGGTCGGTGGGCACCCCGTCAATTTGCAGGCCGTATCCCCGGTCTTTGCCCCAATGGTAGGCAGATGGAAACCCCCGTGCGTTAATCTGCGTATAGTTGTGGCCATGATGCCACAACGCCAAGGCTCGTTGCACCTTTTCACCCTCTTTGGGATCGATGTCTTTATCCACTGGACGTGGTTTGTGGTGGCGTACTTCTTCTACAACAGCCGCGGCATTTTTGGTGAGGGCTGGCTGTTCATCATCACGTACGGCGGGCTGTTCGGGATTGTGCTGATGCACGAGTTCGGGCATGCGCTCGCGTGCCGGTCGGTCGGCGGGCGGGCGAAGGAGATCGTGCTCTGGCCGCTGGGTGGCGTGGCGTATGTGGAGCCGCCGCAGCGCCCCGGCGCGGTGCTGTGGTCGATCATCGCTGGGCCGTTGGTGAATGTGGTGCTGGTGCCGATCACCTTTGCGGTTTTGCTTGCCGCGGGGCCGTGGCTGCCAGCCGGTTCTCCATGGCTGCGTGTGATTGAGACGTTCGCGTACATCAATCTGGTGCTGCTGGTGTTCAACATGCTGCCGATCTACCCGCTTGACGGCGGGCAGACGCTCTGGGCGATCCTGTGGTTCTTCCTTGGCCGGGGCAAAGGCCTCAAGGTCGCCTCGACGATCGGGCTGTGCATCGCGGTATTCGTGATCGTGTTGCTGGTGGTAAGCGGCAGCGTGCTCAAGGGGAACTTCATGCTGTTCCTGATCGCGCTGTTTGTCGCGTGGCAGGCGTGGCAGGGGCGGCAGGCGGCCGAGTTGATGATCCGAGCCGATGATGGTTCGTGGGACAGAGTGCGCGAGCTGGCGCGAAAAATAGCGGAGGAGCGCCGGCAGCAGGAATAGTCACTCGCTGGATCGCATCTAGAAGCACCATCATCCGAGCCGTCGCGTCCCCGCGACGGGGCGAGCATCGCTCGCTCATCGCTCGCTTTGATGCCGACGGAGTCGGCCCCGCCTCGGGGACGAGGCGGCTCTGTGACCCCTCATTTTGCGGCGACACGCTACACCGTCACCGGCTCCTGCACCGACCACTGCGACCCATCCCGGATCACTCGGCGGTAGATCGTGTCGCGTTCGACCGGCTCGTAACCCGCCTCGATGATCGCCCGCCGCAGCACCGGCACGGTCACCTCCTGGTTGTTGCCCGTCCCGCCGACCTTGGTGATGTCGTACCACACGACCGTGCCATCCACATCATCCACGCCGAAGTCCAGACTCACCTGCGTCATCGGCAGGGTCTGCATGATCCAGAAGCACTTGACGTGGTCGAAGTTGTCCAGGATCAGCCGCGACACCGCGAGCATCTTGAGGTTGTCCAGCCCGCTCGGGCCGGGCAGGTGCTCCAACGCCGAGCCGTCGGGGAAGAAGGGCAGGGGGATGATGGTCTGGAAGCGGCCGGGCAGCCCCTCACGGATCGCTCGGTCCTGTTCCTCGCGCAGCAGCATGAAGTGGTGGACGCGGTCTTCGAGCGACTCGATGTGGCCATAGAGCATGGTCGCGTTCGACATCAGGCCAAGCTCATGCGCGACCTCGTGTACCTCAAGCCATTGATCCGAGCGTATCTTCCCCTTGAACGCCTCATCGTGGACGCGGTCGTCGAAGACCTCCGCCCCGCCCCCGGGGTGCGAGCCCAGCCCCGCGTCGATCAGGTCGCGCAGCACCGCACGGATACCCTCGCGCCCGTCCTTGCCGCGCTTGGAGATGCGGGCAAGGTGGACAATCTCTACCGCGGTGAATGCCTTGATGTGGACCCTTGGCGCGACTTCGCGGATGGTGCGGAGCATGTCGGTGTAGTAGTCGAACGGCAGGTAGGGGTGCAGCCCGCCGACGATGTGCATCTCTGTGGCTCCGCCGGCCGCGGCTTCCCGCGCGATCGTGGCGATGCGGTCCAGGTCGTACTCGTAGGCCCCCGCGTCCCCGCGCTTGCGGTGGAACTCGCAGAAGCTGCACGACAGGGCACAGATGTTGGAGTAGTTCATGTGCCGGTTGACGTTGTAGTACGTCGTTCGGCCGTGCTTGGCGAGGCGCACGCTGTGCGCGAGCTCGCCCAGCGTCCACACATCGTTGGAGCGGAGCATCGCCAGGCAGTCGGCCGCGTCGAGCCGTTCACCGGCGTGGACCTTGTCGATGATGGGTTCTAGTGTGGAGGCCATGTTGAGCAATGATAGCTCGCCGGGACGCACTTTACAGACCGCCGGTCGGCAGCGACACTGCCCGGATGCCCATCCTCGGCCACGGGATTGACCTTGTCGAAGTTGCCCGCATCCAGCGGATGCTTGTGGAGCACGACGACCGCTTCCTGACGCGCTGCTTCACAGCCGATGAGCGGGCGTATTGTGCCGCGAACCCCGCACGCATGGCTGAGCACCTCGCGGGGCGATTTGCAGCGAAAGAGGCGGTGCTCAAGGTGCTGGGCACCGGGTGGAGCGGGGGGATCGCGTGGACAGATGTGGAGGTGGTGCGCCAGGCATCGGGCAAGCCCGGGGTTCGGCTCCACGGCATCGCGGCCCGTGTGGCACGAGATATGGCGATCGGGCAGGTCCTCCTGAGCATCAGCCACACCCAGACGCACGCCATGGCCAGCGCGATCGGGGTGTCGGACCCGTTGTGAATCTGGAGTGGCATCGGGTTCCTCCGCGGGCTTCTGCGGGTACACTTGAGTTGTGGCCAAGAAGGATTCCATCCCGCCATTCGAGATCATGCGGTCGCGGCCGGGTCCGCCGGAGGTGACCGCTGCGCCTGTGGAGGCCAGCCCGTCACCCAGCGGGCTTGGCACGGCTGGCGGCACGCCGTGGTGGGTGGGCTCGAGCGCCCCGATCGTGCTGCGGGTGCCCCGTGGCCTGGCGGTGGTGATCTGCCTGGCGCTGGTCGGGCTGATCGTCCTGGCGTATTTCGTGGGGGTTGTCCGGGGCAGCAGCGGGTTGGAGGCCCGGGTGAACACCGCAGTGGAGGTAGAACTCCTGCAAGCAAGCCAGCACGGCATGGCCCCGCCGGACGTGCGAGGCAGCAAGCAAATCATTGGCCGGAAAGAAGATACGGGTGTTTCGGGTGCCAAGCCCGGCACCGAATCACCCCGCGACCCCCGCAAACCCGGGCTCAATTACATGGTCTTGGCTACCCTGCCCGGGCCCGACGCGATCCCACTGGTCGACTTCCTGAGGGATAACGGGGTTGAAACGATCCTGGTTTCGGTTACAGTAAGGGGCTCGGAGCAGGTGAAAGTCGTGGCCGTGAACAAGGGCTTCGAGGGAGCCGAGCTCAACTCGCAGGCCCGCGGCGAGTACCAGAGCATGCTGCGGACCCTGGGCCGGGCGTGGAAACGCCACAACGGCAACCGGGGCGACGCGCTGGGCACGATGTATTTCGACAAGTACGTGCCTCCCGACGGAGCGCACTAGAAGCACGAAGCAACCTAGCCCCGTTGGGTGGTTGACTGGAGATGACGCGATGAGCATGGATACGAGCCTGAAGTCTGGTGCCGGCATGGGCCGTCACCGCAATGTGTTGACCCGCGCTGAGCGTGTGGCATTCCTCGCAGGCAAGGGCGAGTTCTCCATGCAGGATGGCGACCCGGTCGGCCTCCGCAAGGTCGGCAACCGCAAGATTGTGGCCGCGAAGAAGAAGAAGAAGGGCGAAGGCGAAGAGGCGGCGTAAGCCCCCACGCGTCACCGGCCGGCTCCGCTCGATCCCGTCGCGGCGTCGCGATGATTGCGACACGAAGACAGGCCTATCGATCCCGCCCATGGAGGCGGGGTTTTTCTTGCGCGTGTCGGCAGCGTTATCATGTCGCTCATGCGTGACCCCCAACGTTTTGTCACCGACCGTCTCCGCGCGATCGACGCCTCGGGCATCCGTCGGGTCTTCGACCTGGCCGCGACGCTGGAAGACCCGATCAACCTGTCCATCGGACAGCCGGACTTCGATGTCCCCGAGCCGATCAAGGACGCCGCCGCCGCCGCCATCCGCGCCGGGTTCAATCGCTACACCCAGACGCAGGGCAGCGGGGATCTGCGTGCCCGCGTCGTCCAGCAGCTCCAACAGGAAACCCCGACCATCTACGGAGCGCCCGGCTCGCCGCTGCCCGACGACCTTGGCCTTGTCATCACCTCGGGTGTCTCTGGCGGGCTGCTGCTGGCGCTACTCACCTGTGTCGGGCCAGGCGACGAGGTGCTCATCCCCGACCCATACTTCGTCATGTACAAGCACCTGGTCACTCTCGCGGGGGCCACCGCGGTGTACGTCGATACCTACCCGGACTTTCAGGTGACGGCCGAGCGAATTGACGTGCACATCACCACACGCACCAAGCTGTTGCTGTTCAACTCTCCGAGCAACCCGACCGGCGTGGTCGCGACGCCGGAGGTCTGCAAGCAGGTGGTGGACATCTGCAAGCGGAATGACATCCTTCTGCTGTCCGATGAGATCTACGACGAGTTCTGCTACGAGAAATCACCACGGGCCGCGGGGTCGAAGCCGAGCCTGCCTTCGCCGGCGTGGTATGACCGTGACGTGCTGCTGCTGCGCGGGTTTTCCAAGACGTATGCGATGACGGGCTGGCGGCTGGGATATGCGGTCGGGCCGCGACCGATCATCGAACAGATGACCAAGTTGCAGCAGTATTCCTTTGTGTGTGCCCCATCCATGGCTCAGGTGGCGGGTGTCGTGGCGATGGACCTGCCGATGGAAGGCTATGTCACCGACTACCGACGCAAGCGCGACCGGGTGGTGGAGCGGCTATCCCCGCATTACGCGTTGACCATCCCCGGCGGCGCGTTTTACGCCTTCCCCGAGGTGCCCGAAAGGCTCGACATCGACGCGACAGAGTTTGTCAACCGCGCGGTGGAGCGCGGGCTGCTGATTATCCCCGGCTCGGTGTTCAGCGCCAGGGACTCGCACTTCCGCCTCAGCTATGCCTGCGATGACACCACGCTCGAACGCGGGCTGGATGTGCTGGTGGACCTGGCCAAGTCTTGATCGGTGGGCTTCGGATGCAGCCCTTCCTGACACGCGGTGTGGGTGGCAGGCGGCTTGACCAGGTGCGGGCTATGACTTGTTGGGTGCGATGCCCGCTGCTTTGCGGAGCTTGCCGATCTCAAGATTTGTCAGCGGCCTCCATCCGCCCCGCGCGATGCCCTTGAGCCGGAGCGGGCCGATGCCGATGCGATCCAGCCGCCGGACCTTGATGCCCACCCTTGCGAGCAGCCGGCGGATCTCGCGGTTCTGGCCCTCGGCGAGGGTGATCGCGAGGGTGGTGCGGTCGCCCCTCTCCCGGTCGCGCTCGTGCTTGAGGATGCGGACCGATTCCATCGCGGCCCGCTTGACCTTCGCGCCCTCGTCGTGCGCCAGAAGCAGGCCCTTGCGAAGCCGTTTGAGGTCGCTTTCCTCCAACCTGCCCTTGACCGACACGCGGTACTGCTTGGTGATCCCGTAGCGCGGGTGGGTGAGCCGGTTGGCCAGTTCGCCGTCATTGGTCAGCAGCATCAGCCCGGTGGAATCCGCATCGAGCCGACCCACGGCAAACAGCCGCTGTTTCATGGGGACATCAATCAGCCCCAGCACAGTGGTCCGGCCGTCGGGGTCCTCGCTGGTGGAGATCACACGCTTGGGCTTGTTGACCGCCAGGTAGATCGGCTTGTGCGCGCCGCTCACCGCCGACTTGTGCGACCGCTTTTGCATCGGTCGGCCGTCCACCTCGACGTGGTCGCGGTGGGGGTCCACCCACGCGGGCAGCGCGGCGACCATCTGGCCGTTCACCGTGACCCGGCCCTCGGCGATCATCGCCTCGCAATCACGACGCGACGCCACGCCGGCCTCGGCCATGGCCTTCTGCAATCGGATGCCACGCGATGCGTCAGCAAACTCGGGCGGTATGTTGGGGTTCGCGGCTTTCATAGTGTCATTTCCACTCGAGATCTCTGAATAACCGCCAAGACGCGGAGATCGCCAAGGAAGGCATTATCATAAAACCAATATCGACGTTGATTTGGCGCTCTTGACTTCTTGGCGGTTCGACCCGCTTCGAGGTTATTCACAAGTCCCACTAAACAATCCCGCATCAACCGAACTCATCACCACGGAAGCTGGTGCCAAGATAAAGCTCTTTGACCTTCTCGTCGTTGATGATCTGCTTGGGGGTGCCCTCGAAGAAGACCGTGCCCTCGCTGATGAGGTAAGCCCGGTCGCACACGGCGAGGATATGGTGGACATTGTGGTCGGTTACGAGCATGGCGATGTTGTGCTCGCTGCGCAGCTTGCGGATCTCGCTCTGCAGCTCTTGGACCGCGACCGGGTCCACACCGCTAAACGGCTCATCCAGCAGGATCAGTTGCGGCTCGGTCACCAGTGCGCGGGCGATCTCGAGCTTGCGCCGCTCGCCGCCCGAGAGCGTTCTCGCGGCCTGCTTGCGGCACTTGGTCAGGTCGAACTGGGCCATGAGCTCTTCGGCCCGGCTGTGGCGGGGCTTGCGGCGGAGCCCGGTCGTCTCGAGGATGGCGTGCAGGTTCTGTTCGACGGTCAGGCGTTGGAACACGCTGGGTTCCTGCGCGAGGTAGCCCATGCCGCGCTGTGCCCGCTGGTACATCGGCAGCCGCGTGACCTCTTGGCCGTTGAAGAAGACCTGGCCTCCTTCGGGCGTGATCATCCCGATGGTCATGCGGAAGCTGGTGGTCTTGCCGGCACCGTTGCGGCCAAGCAGCCCGACGATCTCGCCCTCGGCCACATCGAACGATACGTCGTTGACCACGGTACGGCCGCCGTAGCTCTTGAGCAGGTTGTGCGCTTTGAGGATATACATGGCAAGCCCATCATCTTACTGGTTTGCCGGGGGCCTGTCGCCGGGATCGGCCGGGGCATCCATCGTGTAAAATGCGGCCATGCGAAGACGACCGATGCTGCTCGGGGTGTGGGCGGTGTGGCTCACGGGTCTGGGGGCCTGGGCGCAGGAGCCGACGGTCATCTGGATCGAGGGTGAAGATGCCGTGCGCCAGCAGGTCACCCGTCACCCCGGATGGTACGACCGCGTGACGACGCCCGAGCTCTCCGGCGGGGATTGGGTCTCGCACTTCGATGACAAGAATCCCGGCGAAGTGACATACCGTATCAACACCCAAGCGCCCGGCCAGTACACGCTCTGGGTCCGTGCAAACCCGACAAAATCAACCCTCTCCTACCGGCTCAACGGGTGGGATTGGCACTTGATCGACATGTCAAACCGCCAGCGCGGTATGGCGAACATCTCGCACGATGGCAAGCCAGACCTCCGCTACATCGCGTGGGCCTCGGCGGGGCAGGTCGAGCTCAAGGCGGGCGAAAACACCCTCGGCTTCAAGTTCCACAGCGAGAACAGCAACCACGGCGCGCTGGACTGCTTCGTGCTGACCAACGGCGATTACGCGCCGGTCGGCAAGCGCCGGCCGGGCGAACGCTCCGCCGATGCAGACCCAGGGACGTGGGCGTTTGACCCGGACTGGGACCACTTCGGCGCGGACGCGGCCCTCGACTTGCGGTCGTTGAATGAAGACGTGGCGGGGCAGAGCGGTTTTGTGAAGCTCAACGACGCGGGCGATGAACTGCTGCTGGGCGATGGGACGCCCGCGCGGTTCTGGTCGGTGACAACCTATGGCTTCAACGCGCGGTCGCAGATCGACTTCGACCACCACATACGATTCCTCGCCAAGCGCGGCGTCAACATGGTGCGGCTGCACTTGCAGATACCCGACGGCCGCGACGACCAGCCCATCACCGCCGCGCGTCAAAGCGTGATCGACAACGCGCAGCGCACGGTGGCTGCGGCGAAGAAGCACGGCATCTACACCACCCTATCGCCTTACTGGGCGATGCATCAGAAACGGGTGCCCGCGGGGTGGGGCATCGAGGGCTGGCCGGAGAACGAGCCGCCGCACGCCTTGCTGTTTTTTAATCCCACGCTTCAGGAGGGCTACCGCGCGTGGATGAAACAGCTACTCACGACGCCCAACCCCTACACCGGCATCCCGCTGGCAAAAGACCCTGCGCTAGCGATCATCCAACTCCAGAACGAGGACAGCCTGCTGTTCTGGACCGAGCAGCGCATCAAGGGCACACAGCGCGCTTTGCTGGGCAAGCAGTTCCACGCGTTTCTTGTGAAGAAGTATGGCTCGTTTGACCTTGCGAAGAAGGCCTGGGGCGGCGCGGCACACGAAGACGACAAGCCAACCGAGCAGGTCGCGGGTCTGTCCATCATCTGGGAGATGACCCAGCGGCGGACAGGAGCCAAGCAGCGTCGCCTCGCGGATCAGCTCGAGTTTTACGCGAAGACCATGCGCGAGTTCAACGAACAGACCGCGGCATACCTGCGCGATGAGCTTGGCTGTGGCCAGGTCATCAACGCGGGCAACTGGAACACCGCAGACCCCATCCGGCTCGACGACACGGAGCGTTGGTCTTACGCGGGCAACGAGATCATCGCGGTGAACCGTTATTTCAACCCGCCGCACGTCGGCGAGGCGGTAGGCTGGTCGATTCGTCCGGGCCATTACTTTGTGAGCGCGTCGGTGCTGCACGACCCCCGCAAGCTGCCGGTCTCTGTGAAGCAGTTGACGGG
>JBGTLW010000228.1:0-13889 GCA_041743835.1 Phycisphaeraceae bacterium
GGGCAAGGCGCTGCTGCGGACCTATGGCCTGCAACCCACACGTGATGAAGCGGTCCGCCTGCGCGACTTTCTGGTAGGGCTTCGGGCGCGCACTGTGCTGGCTGAGGTTCACCGCGAACTGGTGGCCGAGCAAGAAGGTGATGCGTTGCCGGGCGATGGCGTGTTGCTGAAGTGTTTTGCGGCATTTGGCCGGGCGCTTGCCGCGACTGTCCGGTCGGATGGGATCGTGGCGCTGGGCGAACGGTGGCGCGCGGCGTTGGTCGATGCCTCATCCCGCGCTGGTTTACGCGCCGGGCTTAGGCGTAGCCCGGCACGGGCTGCGGCGCTGGTGCAGCTCGAAGGCTCGATGACATCGGTGGACCTGTTCGAGAGCCAGTGGCTGGTCGCGGTGTTTGCGGCGGTGCGTGGTGGCAAGCGCATCGCTGATGCGCTGGCCCGGCTGGAGCGCGGGTTTGATGATCTGGAATCTGTGCTCCGCATCCGCGCGGCGGTGCGTGCGTTGCCGGTGGCGTTTGGTCAGGCGGTGGGGCGTGTCTTGCAGGCGGGTGTCGCGACGGACGGGGGGCTCGCGGCCATGCAGCGCATCGTGCTCACGGGCGAGCTGACCCGCCGTGTTGCCCAGAGCGATACCCTGCGGAGCCTTGACCCGCAGCGGCTTGCCAACCACTTTGACCGTTACGTCGAGTTGGAATCAAGCAAGCGCAGCCTGGTCGCCGCGGCGATCACCCACCGCTGGGTCGCGCAGCAGAGGCAGCGGCTGCTGGTGGGCACGGGCACCCGGCTCAACAGCGACGGGGCGAGCCTGCGCAACCGGCTTTTTGTGCGGGGCCAGCGCGCGATGCGCTTGCGGCAGGTCATCGCCGTGGGTGAGGATATCGCGGGTGGCGATCCGCTCTTTGACATGTGCCCGGTGTGGCTGGCCAGCCCGGAGACGGTGGCGCAGGTGTTTCCCCGCCGCGTGATGTTTGATGTGGTGATCTTCGACGAGGCCTCGCAGTGTCGGCTGGAGGAAGCGCTGCCTGTCATCACGCGCGCCAAGCGCGTGGTGATCGCGGGCGATCCGAAGCAGTTGCCGCCGACGCGCTTCTTCGAGGCGGCGGTCAGCGACAGCGATGATGGCGAGATTCTCACGGCTCAGGATGTATTCGAGGCGCAGTTCGCTGAGGTGGAAGACCTGCTGGCTGCGGCCCTGAATCTGGAGGTGCAGGAAAGCTACCTGGATGTGCACTACCGCTCACGCAATGCCGACCTCATCGGCTTCTCGAACGAGCGTTTTTACCACAGTCGGCTCCAGCCGATCCCGGGGCACCCGAGCAATCGCAGCGTGATCCCGCCTATCCAGCTCCACCGGGCCGAGGGTGTGTACGAGGACCGCGCCAATGTGGTTGAGGCGGAGCGGGTCTGCGCGCTGGTGAGGGACCTGCTCAAGCGGGCGGAGCCGCCGTCGATCGGTATTGCGACGTTCAACATCGTGCAGCGCGACCTCATCTCGCAGATGCTCGACGACCTTGCCACCGATGACGCGGACTTTGCGCGTCGGCTCGCCAAGGCCCGGCAGCGCGTGGGCGAGGGTTCTTTCGAGGGCTTGTTCGTCAAGAACCTGGAGAACGTGCAGGGCGACGAGCGCGACCACATCATCATCTCCACGACCTATGGCCCCGACACCGCGGGCAGGTTTTACCGCAGGTTCGGGCCGCTGCGGCAGGCGGGGGGTGGCCGCCGTCTGAATGTGCTGGTGACCCGTGCCCGCCATGAGGTCCACCTGGTGTCGTCGATCCCACGCGAGGTTTACGCGGCTGTTGAACCGGTGCCCGATGGTGTGACTCCCAACGGCGCGTGGCTGCTTTTTGCCTATCTGCGGTACGCGGAAGACCTGGCCGAGGCGTATGCCGAGAACGCGCGTGTGCTCAATGAGTCGCAGGCCGAGGCGGGCATGTCGGTGTTGCGGCGGCCGATCGAGCCTTACAGCGTGTTTGCTCACGCGCTCGCGCTGCGTCTAGCGCGGGAGGGTGGTGTGAGCAGCGAGGTCCACTGGGGGAACACGGGGTTCTGCATCGATGCGGCCCTGCGTCACCCCGTGCGCCCGGAGGATGTGACGGTGGGCCTGCTCTGCGACTTCAACCGCTTCCCGCACGCGACGGACCCTGTCTCGTGGGAGGTTTATCGCACGGGCATCCTGCGTGGCCAGGGTTGGGACCTGCACCGTGTGTGGACGCCAACCTATTTCCGCGACCCGACGCGCAGCGTCAACGCCATCGCACGCGATGTGGAGGCGGTGCTGGCGCGCGAGCTGAAGGCTGGTGCGGGAGAGTGAGTGAGAGCAACTACGGGCACACCGGTGGGTGCGGGGGTTGGTGTCGTGTCAGGAGCCCGGCTCGAAGTGGCCGTCGGCGTAGAGCTTTGCGCCTTGGGGGTCGATGTGGCCGCCCTTGGATTCGTAGAGGATGACGGTCGTGGCGGGGTTCTGGACCTGGTCGATGGCGGGCGCGGGTTTGATGTACACGTAGCCGGGGGTCTCGCCGGTGCGTTTGTTTTCAAGGATGCTGTCGAGGCCGGGCATGACGGCTCGCAGGTCTTCGAGTCGATCGGGCATCTTCCCCCTGTGTTGATCGGCGTAGAGCTGGATGGCGTAGCCGATCTGTACCATGTTGGAACCCGCGACGACGCCCCGCGCTTTCTCGCGGGCCTGCGCGAGGAGTGAAAAATAGGTCGTGACGTTGGTGCCCTGGCTTGCGTGGCGCGGGGTCGGGTTGTTGTGGTGCTTGCCAAGCGTGGCGATCTGCTTGCCCGCGAAGCTGAGCACCAGCGGCTGGTCGGTGTGTGGCCGCTCAAACACAAGGCCCACGGTGAACTTGGTGAAGGGCGCCTCGCCTTCCTGCTTCTCGAATCGGTCGCGTGCCCAGTGGCCCTCCGCGCCCGCGTTCCACGAGATGGTCAGCCCGCCGCCGGTGTACTGCATGTCCACGACCGTGCCGCCGTGGTCGGTGATCTTGAGGTTCCCATCCGCGAAGAAGCCACCGCCGGTGCCGGAGTTGCTGGTGTCCAGGTTGACTCGGAAGTCGAGGTCGCCTCGGATACCCGCCTCGCCGTTCCAGTACATCTTTCCGCCACGGACGCGTTGGCCGTACATGTCCAGTTGCTCGGTGGTGGGCGGTGCGCCGGGCGGCAGGATGGCGAGGTGGTCGGTGGATTTGGTGGCACCGATGCTCAGATCGGCGCGGCCGGCATCGAGCACGGCATAGAGCATGTAGGGTTGCAGCGGCGGCGTGCTCTTGTCCGCGGGTTGCAGCGCGAACTGGTCTGCCTTGAAGACGACGCTGTAGCGGGATGACTGGCCAAGCCGATTCATCAGGGCTTGGGAGAGCTCAACTTCGAGCAGCAGGTGGTCGCCGTCTTTGCTGTCTCGGGTGACCAGGAGCCTGTCGCTTCGCCCGACGGTCATGATGTCGCCGCCGGGCAGCGCGCCGGTGACTCCGGCCGCGGCCCCCATCAGGCCGGGCGGCCCCTTCACGCCAGCGGTGAGGCTGCCCTCGCCTGTGACGATGCTGTAAGGCTCGATGACCTGCCCCGTGGCGAGGACGTGGGTGAGGTAAATGGGTCGGACACTGATGAGTGCGTGGGTCCGCCCGGGCCCGAGCGTGACCCACCAGATGCCAACAAACGCCAGCGCCAGCACCACGACTCCAAGCCCCAGCAGCCTCGCGATGGTGAGGTCGATGCCCATGACGCTGAGCAGCGGGCCACGGGCGGCGGGGCGTTGACGCTTGGCTTCCTCGGCTGCTATGGCCTCGGCGTAGTAGCCAAGGCCGGGCATCACCGTGGAAGCTGCGGCGGTGTCGGATTGCTTCGCATCGGCGGGCTTAGCGGACGTGCCGTGCTTGCGGATGATGACCGTATCGGGCGCTGCAGCCGATGAGCTTGCGGGCTCGGGCTTGTCCAGCGCGAGTTCGTAGAGATTGATGTCGTCGTCGGGGGCTTGAGGCTGCGTGGTTGCGGGGATAGGCAATGCTCCGCCGCACTTGGGGCAGGCCTTGGTCTTACCCGCTGCGGTGTCCGGCGCCCGCAGGCGCGTCCCGCACGCTTTGCATTGCACTTCGATTGGCACAGCTAGATCTCGATGAGTCACGCGATACAACGCAGTATATCGGCCCCAACCCACCGCCCGCGCATCGGGTTCTAACCGCGTTGCAATGGGTGCCTACCTCCTTATGGGGTCGGCGCGATTCTTTTGGAGTTCTTCGTATTCCCGGTGGCTGATGCGTTGGGTGGTGCCATCCTCATTGGTGACGGTGTAGTAGCACCCGGCCGAGGCAAGGGTGGTCAGCAGAACAAACAGCATGAGTGGCAGGTGGTGCATGGTGTGGGTCCTGGGCTATGGCGTGAATGATAATCGCTGGCCACGTAAAAGGAGAAGCCCGGCCATCGGGGAGATGACCGGGCTTCCGGGGTTGGGGCCGATGCGAGGCTGGGGATCAGGTCCCCTTGCCTTCGAGGATGGTCTTGGCGATGTTGTCGGGCACGGGTGCGTACTTGAGGGGTTCCATGGAGTACGACGCCCGGCCTTGGGACATGCCGCGGAGGCTGTCGGAGTAGCCGAACATTTCTGACAGCGGCGCCTCGGCGGTGATGACGCGGGTGTTGGCCCGCTCCTCGTCGCCGATGACCATCGCCCGTCGGCGGTTGATGTCGCCGGTCACGTTGCCGATGAACTCCTCGGGCGTGGTGATCATGACCTTCATGATGGGTTCGAGGAGTTGGAGGCCGGCCTTGCGGGTGGCTTCCTTAAAGGCGAGGACGCCCGCCTGCTCGAAGGCGATCTGGCTGGAGTCCACGTCGTGGTACTTGCCGTCGATGAGTGTGACTTTGACGCCCTGGAGCGGGTAACCCGCGAGCACGCCGGTCTTGGCCGTCTCGCGGCAGCCGACGCCGACGGACGGGATGTACTCGCGTGGGATGGCTCCGCCCGCGATGCCATCGACGAAGGCGACGCCGTCTTCCCAGTCGAGGTCCTGGGCCTTGGCTTCTTCTTCGGTGATGGGTTCGATCTGGATGGTGCAGTCGCCGAACTGGCCTCGGCCGCCGGTCTGCTTCTTGTGGATGCCGCGTGCCTCGGCCGAGCCCTTGATCGACTCGCGGTACGCCACGCGGGGCCGACCGACGTTGATGCCGATCTTCATGTCACGGCGGATCTTGGTGGTGATGATGTCCAGGTGGAGTTCACCCATGCCCGCGATGATGGTCTGCCCGGTCTCTTCGTCGTAATGGCTCTGGAAGGACGGGTCTTCGCGGCGGAGCGTGCCCAAGGCGGTGGACAGCTTCTCCTTATCGTTGGCGGTGGCGGGTTCGATGGACATGGAGATCACCGGCTCGGGGAAGTCCATGCGGTCGAGCACGATGGGGTCGTCCGGGTCGCACAGCGTTTCGCCGGTGTACGACTGCTTGAGCCCGACGATGGCGACGATCTCCCCGGCCTTGACGGCGTCGCGGGCGATGCGGTCCTTGGCGTGCATCTCAAAGATGCGCGAGATGATTTCTTTCTTGCCGTTGTTGGAGTTGAGCACACGGGTGCCCTTCTCGATCTTGCCCGAATACACGCGGACGTAGGTGAGGTCGCCGTGGGTGTCGTTGACGATCTTGAAGACCAGGCCGGAGAAAGGCGCCGACTCGCTGTTGGGCCGGGTGAGCCGCTTCTCGGCATCGTCGGGGTCGGTGCCCTCGACGGGTGGGACCTGCGTGGGGTTGGGGAGGTAGTCGATGACGCCGTCGATCAGCTTCTGCACGCCGATGTTCTGGAGGGCCGAGCCGCAGAAGGTCGGGTGGATCTCGCGGCTGAGGGTGCCTTTGCGGAGCGCCGCTTTGATCTCGTCGGCCGTGAGCGCGTTGTCATCCAGGTACTTCTCCATCAGCGCCTCGTCGAGTTCCGCGGCACTCTCGACCAGGTCGTGCCGCCAAAGCTCGGCGGTGTCCTGCAACTCGGCGGGGATGTCCCGCTCTTCGACCGTGGCGCCCATGTCCGACGCGGAGAAGTAGAACGCCCGCATGGTGATCAGGTCGATCACGCCTTGAAAGTCGTTGCTCGCGCCGATGGGGTATTGCACGGCCACGGCCTTCGCGCCCAGCCGCTCCTTGATGGTGCGGAAGCTGAACTCGAAATCCGCGCCCATCTTGTCCATCTTGTTCACAAAGCAGATGCGCGGGACCTTGTAGCGTGCGGCCTGACGCCACACCGTTTCAGACTGTGCCTCGACGCCTTCCTTGCCGTCGAACACCACGACCGCGCCGTCCAGCACGCGCATCGAGCGCTCGACTTCCATGGTGAAGTCCACGTGGCCGGGGGTGTCGATGAGGTTGAGGATGTAGTCCACGCCGTCCTTGGTCCACGGGCAGGTGGTGGCGGCCGACTGGATGGTGATGCCTCGCTCCTGCTCGTCTTGCAGGAAGTCCATGGTGGCGGTGCCGTCGTGGACCTCGCCGATCTTGTAGGCCTTGCCGGTGTAATAGAGGATCCGCTCGGTGACGGTGGTCTTGCCGGCGTCGATGTGCGCGCAGATCCCGAAGTTTCGCGTCCGGTCAAGCCTTTCGAGCTTGGCGGGTGCGGCTGCGGGGGTCGTTCCGGGGGATGTTCCGGGGGATGTTCCGGGGGCGGTGGTCATAGCAGACACCTGCGGGTTAGGGGGACAATTGCTTCTTCTAATCTGGAAGCGGTGCAGTTCATCAACAACAATGGCGTACCGACCAAACCCAGCCTCTATATCAGGCCGAGGGGCGGGCAGTGGTGCTTGCGTCTGGCAGGCTGGTCACTGGTGAGTCGCGGGGCAACCCAGCCGAGGGTACACCGCGTCACGGATAACCCCCGCCGGGTTGGGAAAGGATAGCGGGAAAGGTCAATTCGTCAAGTTTTTAGCCTGCTGTGCTCGCTCTTAAGTCAATCTCGATTGTCATAACCATTGATCTGCAAGAGACTTCGGCGTAGCGGTTGGCCGTGTGTGATGTCGTGGCTCAGAAATCCAGCACCAGCGCCCCGTAGTATCTAAAGTCGTTGTGCTTCGCGTCCCCGCCGGGCGCGGATTGGTACTCGTTCTCAGCCCCCAGCTTCAGCGACAGGTTCTCGACCGTGCTGAGTCGGATGCGCCACTCAGCCTTGGTGAGGTTGCGGGATTCGTCCACATCTTCCAGGTCGGGGTAGTAGGTGTGTGAGAAGGCCAGCACCTGGCCCTCGGTGATGTTCCACCTCATCTCGACGCCGAGGAGGCCTTCGGGTGTAAAGCTGTCATCCTCCCCGCCCCAGGTGCGGTTCCCGCCCAGACCGGCCCGGCCGAGCAACTCGAAGTCCTCCTCCTTGATGAAGTTGTATCCGATACCTGCCGCGCCGCTGGCGCGGTGGTCCCAGTCCTGGAACTGGTCCCAATCGTATCGCCCGGTCATGAAGTAGAAGTGCCGTTTACCCGGCAGGAGCCAGTCGCGGGTGATGGCGGTGTAAAAGCTGGCCTCGGTTGTTTCCCGGTTGCTGCTCTGGCGCGAGTACACCGCGTCGGCAAACCAGCGGGTCTCGGCATCTTCATAAAACCCGCTCAGCGCGGCACGGATGTTGAAGTTGCGGGTGTTGCCCTCAGCCCCGTTGAACCCAAGCTCAAACCGCCGCTCCCATCCCTCCAGGAACGTCAGCGAGCCGATCTTCAGCCCGGGGTTGAGTGGTTCTTCGCCAGCCGGGGGCTCTACGGTGTAGCCCTGGCCGGTCAGCAGTGTTTGTGCCGCTGTGACCTCCTCGTCCGACGGGGCTGTGGGCGTGGATTCGCGCTCCGCCCCAGCCTCAATCCCTTGCGCCACCACGATGTCGGAAACGCGGTCCCGGGCGATCGTCATTTGGCCTAAGACCTCGTGATCGATGACCACCTGCTCCGCGTCCTGCTCAACCACACGCCCGCGCAGCGTGTCGCCGTTGGTCAGTGTGATCGTGTCACCCCATGCCCCGCACGCACAGCCGAGCAACACGAGCAGACAACAACTCGAACGGATCAACCTCATCTCGATACCTCGCATGTTCATGGATGCGGGGAGTATAAAAGATGCCGCCGGATGTGTCATGTGCCGCGACGCTGTCGTCTGAAGACTTTCGTGGCGGATTGAGTCTTGAATGCACTGCGCGGGCGCGTCGGCCGATCAGTTCACGATGATCTGGTTGCTCTCTTCGTGGAACGTGATGGTGGTTGCGCGTGGGATCGGGTCGAGCTTTCGCGTGAACTTCCCGAAGCTGACCTCGGTCACGCCGACGACGCCCGAGGTGATCTGCACTTTGCCGCGGTGGTCGAGCGAGGCTTCTTCGATCACCCGGTCACGCTGGGCCTGCAAACCCCGCACCTTGTGGTCAAGGATCAGTCGCACCTTGCACAGCCGGGTGTACGCAGCGAGCTCTTCGTTCTTGAGCTTGGAGGGGTCGCGGACCGCGCGCTCGATCTTCTCGATCGCCTCAACGCACGGCGCGAGCTGGTGCTTGAGCTCGATGGTTTGTTTATCGATGTGGTCCATCTCGATGATGGCCTCGGCCGAGATACCCACCGCAAGCCGGGTGATCGTGTTGGCCTTGCTGCCAAGATTGCGGACGATGATGAGCTGGTCGGCGACCGCCATGCCGCCGGTGAGGTTGCCCTTGCCCCGGTCGATGCGGATGGCCCGGCCGGCGGTGAGGTTGCAGTGCATGGCCCCGACGTGCAGCGTCAGGTCACGCGTGGCGAAAAGGTTGGCGTTCTCCGAATACTTGGCGACGATATCCCGGCCCGCGCGGATCATCGCCTTGCCCCGGCCGACCACGCCCTGCTTGAGCACCACGTCGCTGGTAGTCGAGGTCAGGCTCGCCGCCTCCACCACGCCGTATACATGGATGCGGCCCTCGGCGATGATGCTCGCACCCTCGCGGACGTTGCCCTGCACATGTACTTCGCCGTTGTACTCGATCGGGCCCGTCGCGCTGGTCAGATCGCCGGGGATGACCATGCACCGGCGGACCTCGATGGTGGCGTCTGCGAAGCGGACCACGCCGTCCTGCTCCGCGATGCATGAGGTGCCATCAAGCCGGGTGAGGCTGCCCGCGACGGGCTTGAACATGTCGATGGGATCGGGGGGCAACACCTTGCCGGTGACGGTGTAGCCATCGACCCCTGCCACGGCGGGCTCGTAGGACAGCAGCACGTCGCCCTTGCAGCACATCAGCGGGTGCATCGTCTGCTGCTTGAGGTGTACGTCGGTCAATTCGCACGGGGGCGACTCCATCTCGAGGCGGGCGAAGCGTGTGACCTTCGCGGCCTTGCCCTGCTGGGGCAGCCGGCCGGTCGCGATGACGTGGTTGTAAACAGGCTGGCCCGCGCTGGCTTCCATAATGGCTTTAGCGATCGCTCTGGGGTCCACGCCTTTTTTGATGTTTTTGTCTGCCAGCGCCTTGCTCACATCTTTGGGGCTGGCGTCCGGGCCGCCGTTGAGCGCGGGCTGGATCGTGAGGAAGGCCTTAGTCAGGTCGTCGGACACGGCCACACTGATCGACGCGGGCAGCACGACCCCCGCCCCGGTGTCGAGCCCGGCCGAGGCGGCGAGCGTCTGAAGCTGCGCGATCTCAAGGAGCTGGTTCCGCTCCGCATCAGCCAGCTTCCCGGCATCCTGGTTGAGCTCGGCAAACTGGGCGTCGAGCTCCTCGTCGGTCAGGTTGGCGGCAAAAAAAGCCGCCGCATCCTGGACCGCCTTGAGGGTGGCTCCAGACGAAAACGACCGATCCTTGGATGCCGGTGCGGAAGGTTCCTTGTTTACGCCCAACATATTCCCCGGCCTTTCTTTATGGGAAGCCGCGTGGAATTTGGCGTGATACAACAGACGCCCGGTGTCGCACGGCACCACAACGCCGCCGACACTATCACTATCGGCGGGAAAAGCTGCGGGTTTACTAAGGCGAACTACGGATTTGCGGTGGCAAGAGGGGGGCTTGGGAACCACCGGGTCAGGGGGTTGTCCGGGCCGGATGCGGCCTCGGGGTAGGCGTGGCGGATCGCGGCGGCGACCAGACCCATGAACATCGGCGCGGGGACCAGCGGACGACTCATCAGCTCGGGGTGGAATTGGGCTCCGATAAAGTAGGGGTGCTTGTGGGGCGGCAGCTCAAGCACCTGCATGATCGGGTGCTCGGGGTGCCGGCCGGAGAACACTAGCCCCGCCTCCTCCAGCGTGTCGATCATCTGCGGGTCCACCTCGTAGCGGTGACGGAACCGCTCGCGGATCGTGAAAGGCGCAGCGTCTGCTCTGCCCTTGGTTCCCTGCACCGCGCGGTCCCTAAACAAGAACGCAGCGAGCGTGCCCGGCTTGATGAGCACATCCTTGCCGCCCAGCCGCATGTTCCCGCCCAGGCCCTCGATCTTCTTCTGTTCGGGCAGGATGTCGATGACCGGGTACTTGGTCTGCTTGTCGAACTCGCTCGATGACGCCCCCGCCAGGCCACAGACATTGCGGGCGTATTCGACCACCGCCATCTGGAACCCCAGGCAGATGCCCAGGTACGGCAGGCCACGCGTCCGGCAATACGTCACGCAGGCGATCTTGGATTCGGTCCCCCGCACGCCAAACCCGCCGGGCACGATCACCGCATCCAGCCCCGCCAGCACCGCGTCCGCATCCGTCGGGTCGAACTGCGTGGTGTCGATCCACTGGGCTTCAATCTTCGCGCTGAGGTGGGCGCCGCAGTGTTCGAGCGCCTTGTCGATCGACGCGTAGGCGTCACGGAGCGCAGCGTACTTCCCCGTGATGCCGATCTTCACCTCGTACTGGCGGCGGGACGTCAGCTTGTTCACAAACGCCTGCCACTGGTTGCGGTTGTCGTCCTCAGCCGCCTGATCGACCCGGCCGTGCAGGTCCAGCAGCGTCAGCACCTGCCGGTCCAGGCCCGCGCGTCGCATGTCATCGGGGATCGTGTAGATGCTCGGCCGATCGTGCATCGAAAACACCAGGCTGGGCACCACATTCGAGAACATCGCGATCTTCTCGCGTGCGCCCTTCTGCACGGGGTTCTGCGCCCGGATCGCGATGATGTGCGGCTGCACGCCCGCCTCCAGCAGCTTCTTCAAGCCAAGCTGCGCAGCCTTGGACTTCTGCTCGCCCAAGGCCGGAGGCTCGATCACATACGTCAGCGCCACATAACACACGTTGCCCGGCCCCTCCTCGAAGGCGAGCTGACGCAGCGCCTCGATGTAGAACGCGTTCTCGTGGTCGCCCACCGTCCCGCCGACCTCCACGAACACCACATCCGCCTTCTGGTTCATCGCCAGCTCGCGGAGCTTGTACTTCACCTCCCCGGTGACGTGCGGGATCATCTGCACGTCCCGGCCCAGGTATCCGCCGGAGCGCTCTCGGTCCAGCACCCGGCGGTAGATCTGCCCGCTGGTGGTGTAGTTGTCCCGCGTGAGATTCTGGTCGAGCATCCGCTCGTAGGTACCCAGGTCCATGTCCGTCTCAAGCCCGTCGTCGAGCACAAACACCTCGCCGTGACGGTAAGGGTTGAGCGTGCCCGAGTCGATGTTGAGGTAGCCCTCCATCTTGACCGGCGCGACAGCCAGGTTTTTGTCTTTGAGCAGCTTCGCGAGTGATGAGGAAAAGATGCCTTTGCCGAGGCCCGACATCACGGTGCCCAGGACGACGACGTACTTGTGCTTGCCCCGCACGTAGCCGGGCGGCATGGCGTCGTAGAACTCTGATTCGTGCGATTGCGAGCCGGCCTGAGCGAGTAGGTCTTGCGTGGCGGAGATGTCTGGCGTGGTCTGGGCGGGTTGTTTGAGGGGCATAGCTAACCGTACCGCGCCGGGCCGGGCGATGCAATCACCCGCGCGTGGGCACGATTTGGTCGCCGATCCGCAACAAAACACCCCGCACCCGCCTTTGCAATGCGCACCCACCCGCGCATCTGCCCGAGAGCTTGTGGTAGTTTGTGCGCATGGGAACCGCCTGCGAACGTCATGCCTGGGTGTTGCTGGCGGTAGGGGGGGCGCTCGGTTTTCTCGGCGTCGCGGTCGGGGCGTTTGGGGCCCATGCCTTGAAAGACACGCTCGGTGAGGACCCGGCCAGGCTCGGCTGGTACCAGACCGCGTCGCACTATCACCTCGTCCACGCACTCGCGGTCCTCGCGGCGGGGTTGTCTGCCGCGAATCGCCCCCGGCTCAGGACAGCCGAGGGACCGGCGGCGGCCGGCGAGCCTGCCGCGTCGAGCCACCCCATGAAGGGCCGCGGCTGTCTTCTGGCTGCGGGCTGGTTGTGGGCCTTGGGCGTTGTGGTCTTCAGCGGGAGCCTGTACACCATGGCCTTGCTCGACCTGCGGTGGCTGGGCGCGGTGACCCCCGTCGGCGGCGTCTTGTTTTTGCTGGGCTGGGGGTCTTTCATCACAGGGGCGATCCGGGTTACACTGCATCGCCCATGACGAAGGACCCCTCTGTGTCTCCAAAACCCAAGCGAAAGTATTACAAACCCCCGCACCGCATGCGGAACCACCACGAGGCCCACCGCGATGCGGCTGCGGCCAGTGTCCCCCCGGTGCTCGACCACCCGCGCGTGCCCGCCAACCAGCCCGAGGTCGTCACCGATCAGGCCACGCTAGACGCCCTGCTCGATGGGTTGGCTGCGGCCGGGTCGTTCGGCTACGACACCGAGTTCATCGGGGAGCAGTCCTTCCACCCCCGCTTCTGTGTCATCCAGGTCAGCACGCCGCAGTGCGTCACGCTGATCGACGCCTTGGCGGAGATCGACCTGTCGCGGTTCTGGGCGATGCTGGGCGACGCGTCGGTTGAGAAGATCGTCCACGCCGGCCGGCAAGACCTCGAACCCACGATGCGGTTTGCGCGACGCACACCGGCCAACGTGTTCGACGTGCAGGTGGCTGCGGCCTTCGCGGGCTGCCCGTACCCCTCGTCGCTGGGCAAGCTCGTGATCGAATTGGCGGGCGCGGACACGGGGCATGGCCTCAAGTTCAGCCAGTGGGACCACCGCCCGCTGTCTGATGTGCAGAAGCAGTATGCCGCGAACGATGTGCGGTACCTCCCGCTGCTGCATGATGTGATCCGCCAGCGGGTCGAAGCGCTGGGGAATACCGCGGCGATGGAGGAAGATCTTGCGGCGTTGGAACGGCCCGAGTTGTACGTGTTTGACCCGCTTGGGCAGAAGTTGCGTGCCAAGGGTGTCGGCGCGCTGGGCCGACGCAAGCAGGCGGTGTTGACAGCGCTCATGGCCTGGCGGGGTCAGACGGCCGCGGCCGAGGACATGCCCCCGCGCATGCTGGTGCGCGATGATGTGGTGATGGCGCTGGTCGAGGCGGAGATCGCGTCCCCGGCCGACCTGCTGCAAGTCAAGGGCCTGCCCCGCCCGGTGCGCGAAGACTTCAGCGACCAGATTGTCGCGGCCATCCAATCAGCGCAGAACAGCCCGCTGCCCGAAAAAGTCCCGCGCCTCGCACGGCTGACGCCCACGCAGGAGCGGCGCATCGAGGCGCTGTGGCAGGCGATCCATCAGGCCTGCGAGGGGCGCGGCATCGCGCCGGGGGTCGCGCTGGCGAAGCGGGATGTGGTGCAGTTTGTCCGCGACACCACGGGCAGGGCCGAGCTCCCCGAGTCGCCCCTGCTGCGCGGCTGGCGTGGCGAGTTGTTTGGTGAGTTGCTGCGTGCGTCGCTCGTGGCCTGACTCGGGCCATCACGCATCGGCCATCACTCATCACGCAGGGCCTGGATCAGCGAGCCACGCAGCGCGACCCGAGCCGCGAGGGTGACCGCGATGGCTGTTGCCACCACGCACGCAACAACGGTCCCAGCCAACGGCCAGAGGACGCCCATCGGCGATGCGGCCGCCTGTGCCCACGCGGGGTAGAGCGCCACCGC
>JBGTLW010000229.1:0-5239 GCA_041743835.1 Phycisphaeraceae bacterium
TGAACTGCTCGTCGTAGGTCGGCCGAGGCTTGCGGGTCTTCTTCGATTCGGTCATGGTCGGGCTCCGTGGGTTGCGGTGAAAGAGCACCATCTTCCACCACTTCCCCGCGCCCGTCACTTGGGGGGAAGCTCATCATCGTCTTTGTTGTCAAATGTAATCGGCTTTGTAAATGTCGCAGCTTTGCGCAACCATAAGTTAAACTCGTCTTCAGTCATATCGCAGATACCCCTTATCTAACTTTGCTCTGAATAATCTCCCTAACCGCCTTGGGGTTCGCCTGCCCTTTGCTCAGCTTCATGACTTGGCCGAGCAGCGCGCCGATGGCCTGGTCCTTGCCCGCCTTGATATCCGCGACGATCTGGGCGTTGCCGGGGCTGGCGACCACCTCGTCCACCCACGCCTCGAGCGCTCCGTCATCGCTGACCTGGAGCAAGCCCAGCATCTCCGCGAGTGCTGGGGCCGTCGTCTGGGCATGTAGCGGGTCGCAGGAGGCTTCCAGCAGCTTGAAGATGGCCTGGTTGTTGATCTTGTCCTCAGCCGCGAGTTTGACGATGCCCGCCGCCTGCTCGGGGCTGAACCCGCACTGATGAATCGACGTGCCGCGATCATTGGCGAGTTTCAGCCCCTGGTTCAACAGCACCGCCGCGCTCTTGCGGGGTTCACCGCTGAGCGCCGCCACACGCTCGTAGAACCGGCAAAGCCTCGGTTCATCCACAATCTGCCGGGCGTCCGCCTCGCTGAGGCCGACCTCGTCATGGTAGCGGGCGATCTTCGCCAGCGGCATCTCGGGCATTGTGCTGCGCAGGCGCTCCAGCAACTCGGGGTCGGGTGTCACTTCGACCAGGTCCGGGTCGGGGAAGTATCGGTAATCGTGGGCGTCTTCCTTCTCCCGCTGGATGAAGGTGGCTTCCTTGACATCGTCCCACCCGCGGGTGGATTTCTCGCCCGAACCCATCACACGACGGGTATCGAGCCATTCATCGATCTGGCGTTGATACTCGTAATTAATCGAGCCGTGGACGGCGCGGAAGGAGTTGAGGTTTTTGATCTCCACGATGGGGGTTTTGTAGAGCTTGCCATCGGGGTCTTCGATATGGACATTGATGTTTGGCTCGAAGCGGATGTGGCCCATCTGCATGATGCCCTCGGTGACACCCAGGTGCCGGCAGATGTCGCGGAGGGTCTGCGCGAACGACACCGCTTCTTCCGCGGAGTTCATGTCCGGCTGCGTGACGATCTCAAGCAACGGCGTGCCCGCGCGGTTGAGATCGACCAGCGAGCCATCGCTGTACCCCCCGCCGGGCAACTCATGCAACAGCTTCCCCGCGTCCTCTTCGAGGTGCGCGCGGATGATGCCGACCTGCTTGGTGTGGAAGTTGGGGAAGTCGCCGCCTAGGGCGTCCCCATCGTCAGGAGACGATGGGCGTTGGAGGGGGATGTCGAGCGCGCCGTCGAAACACAAAGGCTCGTCGTACTGGCTGATCTGATAGTTCTTGGGGAGGTCGGGGTAGTAGTAGCTCTTGCGGTCCCACTTGCAGCGGGTCGCGATGGAGCAGTTGAGCGCCAGGCCCACACGGATGGACATCTCCACCGCTTCCCGGTTCATCACCGGCAGCGTGCCAGGCAGCCCGATGACCACCGGGTCCAGCAGCGTGTTGGGGGCCGCATCGAAGTAATCGGGGTGGGCCACGTTGGGGGCACTGGTCCACATCTTGGAGCGCGTGGCAAGCTCGACATGGACCTCCATGCCAACGATCAGTGTCGTGCGATAACCGGGGGGAAGGGTGGGCATGTGCTTAGGGGCTGGGGCTTGGATTGATGGTCAAGGTGTCGTCGCGCAGGCTCGGGGTCTTGTGTGGCTCTTGGGCCATGGCTTGCTTTCCGCTTCATGGTGGTGTGAGCCGGGCGGATTCTACCGGCTTCAACCCTAGGTCGTTTTCGAGGAGGCGGTACAGGGCCTCGGGGTCCGGGATCGGGCCGGGGATCACCGTGCCGTTGCCCAGCACGAGTTTGGGCACCGACTCGGGGTCGGGGTGGTTGATACTCTTGCCGACCTCGGCATTGAGCTGGCACCACGCCTCAAGGTCGCTGCCCGCGACAGCATGAAGCAGCACGTTGTCCACCGCCTCACGCCCGAAGCGTTCGACCGCAAACGCGGTGGCCCCGTCCAGGGTCGGGGGGTTCATGCCCGCCACGAAGCTGTCGAACACGGGTAGCGTCGCGGGGTCGTGCATGTGCAGCTTCAGCATCAGTCGTGCCAGGGCGCAGGCCTCCCGGTTGCCATCGTGTGTCTCGGTCAGGAGCGGGTTGCACGAGGCGTCCAGCGGCGCGGGGGCCAGCGCGATGGCCACCTGATCGCCGTAGCGCTCGCGGGCCTTCATCAGCACCGCGTGTGTCTCGCGGCAGTGGACGCAGGTGTAATCAAAGAAATAAATGAACAGATGCGGTGCGTCGCGGCTGCCCAGGACCGGGAGTCGTTCGGTATTGATCTTCAGTTGGCCATGCGTGACCAGGCGTATCGGCTTGGGCTGGGGTGTGACCAGCACCTGCCCGCCCGCCAACACCACCATGCACACGCCCGCCAGCAGCACGCCCCCCCACGGGATGCGTTGCACGCCCACCAGCGCCAGAACCAGCATCGCCAGCGCGCAGCCGTGCGCCGCCATGCAGTACGGGCACAGCGTCTGGACCTTGACCACTTGCAGGTACACAAACCACACGCCCGCGGCCGTGGCGAGCAGCGCCGCATAACGCAGCGGCCTCAGCCACCCCCCGGCCGCAGCCACCAGCATGAACAACCACAACCCAAACGCGGGGATGGTGACCGGGACGCCTAGCCAGACCGACCAGTCGCTGGCCAGCACTACGTCACAGCTTTTTCGCACACCGCAGCCCGCGATCGCCACGCCGGTCATCGATTGATACAGCAGGATGCCGGTGAACCCCAAGCCCGCCGCCGCGAGCAGCACCATCGCGGCACGGCGGGCCAAAGCGGGCGGGGCTTCGTGAGTCGTGGCGCGATCGGGCATGACCTAAGGTTATCGCAAACCAAGCGCGAACGAAGGGACAATCCCCCGCCCAGCGACCCGCTTCGCTTCAAGCAAGCACCGGATCGGTGGTCCCCAGTTGTGTGAAGGCGAGTTGGCGTAGCTGACACGCATCGCAGTGCGCGCACGGCCGATGACCGAAGCGGTGGGCAGCGTCCGGGACCGGGTCGTAGCAGGAGTGGGTCAACGCGTAATCGACGCCCAGCTCGCGGCCACGGCGGATGATGTCGATCTTGGGCAGATCGATCAGCGGCGTGTGGACCCGCAGCGTGTGCCCCTCGACCCCCGCCCGCGTGGCGAGGTTGGCCATGTGCTCGAACGCCCGGATGAACGACGGGCGGCAATCGGGATAGCCGGAATAGTCCACCGCGTTGACGCCGATGAACAGGTCGGTCGAGCCGATGACCTCAGCCAAACCCAGCGCGTAGCTGAGGAAGATCGCATTGCGGGCCGGGACGTAGGTGATGGGGATCGACTCGGGCGCTCCTGCCGCTGACGCTGCGGGTGCGAGGTCGCGGTCCTTGGGCACCGCGATGTCGGCCGTCAACGCGCTGCCGCCGAAGGCGCGCAGGTCGATCCTGGCCGTGCGGTGCGAGGCCACACCCAGATGCTCGGCCACGGCTCTGGCGGCTTCAAGCTCGACGCCGTGACGCTGGCCATAATCAAACGAAAGCGCGTGGCACGTGAAACCCTGCTGCCGCGCGATCGCAAGCACCGTCGCGCTGTCCAGCCCACCCGATAGCAGCACCACCGCCGGGCGATCAGTCATCGTCGCCCCTTTCACGGCCTCGGGGTTCCTCATCGTCTTTCGACTCCGGCGGTGCCGGGGGCTTACGGGAGACCACGACCGTCTGTGCCACGAGATCGCCCAGCCGTTGACGGAACGGGCCGATCACGGGGAGCAGCAGCAGCAACTGGGCCGCGAGGTCGAAGGATTTGAGCAGGCAGCGCAGGATGATCTGCATCGGCTTTGGCCGCCGCCCCACCAGCGACCGCACCTCCATCTTGAACGCCAGCTTGCCGATCGACTTGCCCAAGGCGAGTTCCGTCAGCATGGTGTGCGCCACCGTCACGCCAATGAACAGCAGCCCCGGCAGCATGTCCTCCCAGCCACCCCCGCTCGGGCGCATCGGCCAACGCGAACCCATGCCCTCCGGCGTGATCCCGTACACCACCAGCACCACCGCGAACCCCGGCAACAGATCAACCAGCCCCGCCAGCCCCCGGCGGAACAACGGCGTCAACTCATAGCCATCGGGCAGGATCAGACGGCTCCGCCGAGGGTCCCGCCGCCAGAACACAAACATCAGGATCGTCGCGGTCCCCAGGATCGTCATCATCACGATCTGGTCGGGGTGGCCCATGATCGGCGCGGGGGGCTGGACGACCAACTCCGTCGGTTCGATGGTCTGCTGCCCGAGCAGGTTCATCGCTACGGCCATCACGCGGGCCTGCGCCGCGGCGTCTTGCATCTGGGGCGGGGTATCCTCGGTAGCGTCGGCTGCGGCACCTGCTTCGTAAAGTAGTGCGAGGCTACCCCCGGCCGGGGCTGCGCCCCACCGCCCCATCCGCAGCCCCTCCATCTCAAGCTCACCGATCAGCGTGCCCACGCCACCGCGCACGAGGACCAGACGCGCAGCCGTGCGGTTGTCGATGCGCTGGGCGATGACAAGCTGGCCGTCCACGTAGGCCGCGACCTGATGCACCGACGGTGCGAGGCCGGTGACCGCCTGGTGCTGCCATGTTTCGCCATCCCATCGCCAGCGGTGCGCGTTCGCATCGGTCTTCTGCCGAGAAAAGCCAAGCAACTCCGGCTGGCCCGTCGTGGGGTGTACCACCAACTGGACCCCCCCACCCCATGCCCCGGAAGTTGCACCTGGAACACTTTCGGTTGCTTCGTCAGTCGCACCCTCTGCCCAGCCCCCCGGCAAAGGCACCGACACCCACTGCCCGCGCTGCAACTGAAGCAGCCGGTCTGCCATGATCGGCTGGGTAGGCGCGGGCTCCAACTCCGCTTCGGGGGTCGCCGTGGCCGCGTCCGACGGTCCCGCGAGCATGTCCCATTCATCGTCCTCATCCTCAAACCACTCGGCTGGGTCGGCTTGTGGGGTATCGAGCAGAGCGAGGGTCTTGGCGGATTCGACGCGGACCAGCACCCACGGCCCCGTTGGGCCGACCGCCAGCGCTCGCG
>JBGTLW010000230.1:0-4952 GCA_041743835.1 Phycisphaeraceae bacterium
CGGGTCTTCGAGCCATTTTTCACCACACGCCGGGGCGGCGCTCGGCCGGGCACGGGCCTGGGCTTGTCCATCAGTCACGCCATCGCCGAGCAACTGGGCGGCCTGCTGGCGGCGGCCTCGCCGGGGCCGGGCAAGGGCAGCACCTTTACACTCACCCTCCCGTTGAATCGTTAACGCTAAGCCGACACACGCACGCTCAAGGCACGCGATCGGCCCCCTTCCCCCGCTTTTGCCGGTAAACTCAAACCCATGACAAGAGACCTGCCGACCGTCTTGCTGGTGGATGATGAGGCCCGGCTGCGCGACGTGCTGGTGCGGTCGATCCAGTCGCTCGGCCACACCGTCCGCGGCGCGGGCACAGCCGAGGAAGCCCTGCGAATGATGAAGCAGTCGGCCAGCGATGTGGCGATCGTCGATCTCAACCTCCCGGGCATGTCCGGCATGGACCTCTTCGCGGAGCTGCGACGCAAACACCCCGCCACGCAGGTCATCATCCTCACGGGCTTCGGCGACCTGGACACCGCCCAGCAGGCCATCCGCCTCGATGCCGTCGATTTCCTCACCAAGCCCTGCCACCTCGGCGAACTCGAACTGGCGCTGGACCGCGCAGCCCGACGCCGACACGACCCCGACACCAAACCCGACCCCAGACTGGACCACCCCGAACCCCACCCCCCCTTCCCCCAGAAGCCCACGGACTTCGTCCGTGGGTCCCCTCCCGCCCCCGAAAGGAACCCCCAAAGCCCACAGACACCGTCCGTGGGTCCCCCCCCCACCGACGGCAAAACCCTTGAGGACCTCGAGCGCGAAGCCATCCTAGACGCCCTGCGGCGACACGACGGCCACCGCCGCGCCGCGGCCGCGGAACTCCGCATCAGCCTCCGCAAACTCTACTACTGCATCTCACGCTACCAATCCCAAGGCAAAATGGATGACCTGTCCTAAGCCCGCACCACAGATGCGGATTTGAATCGGCTGCGAAGGACCGTACAATGCGGTGCTCGCAGGCGACGTAGCTCAGTTGGTAGAGCTAGGGATTCATAAGCCCTCGGTCACTGGTTCGAGTCCAGTCGTCGCCATTGCCCGAACATGAGCCAAGGACGCACTTTATGGCGTCTTACCCACCGGTGGTCGGTGGCGTGGCCCGAGACGGATCTGCGGAACTTCCGCAATACGTCAGGAGCCCGCCATGCCCCACCAAGCCGGCACCCACATCCCCCGTTACCGCCTGCACCGTGACAGCGGGCAGGCCATCGTCACCCTCGTCGATCACGCCACCCGCCGGCGTCGGGACTTCCTGCTGGGAAGCTTCGACTCGCCCCAGAGCCGTGTCCGGTACGACGAGCTGATCGCGTCATGGCAGGCCAGGGGGCGGCGACTGCCCGCCGACCAGCGTGCGATAGCCGAGGCCGCAGGCATCAGCGTCCGCGCGCTGTGCCAGGGCTACGAAGCCTACATCGAGCCGTTGATCTCGCCGAGCCATTTCAATAGCATCCGAGGAACGCTGCGTGGCCTCAAGGCCGCGTTCGGAGACACCTCGGCCGCCACGTTCGGTCCCCGGAAGCTCAAGCAGCTGCGAGAGGGCATGGCGCTACGCGGCCTGGCCCGCAAGACGATCAACAAGCGCGTGCGGCTCATCGTCTCGGCCTTCGAGTGGGCGGTGTCCGACGAGATGATCAACGAGACGATCTACCGCGCGCTGGCCACGGTCAAGCCGCTCCGCCACGGGGAGCACGCGGCCAGGGAGAGCGTGCCGATCCGGCCTGTGCCTGAGGCCGACATCGCGTCGGTCCGCGAGGTCCTGCCGCCAGTCATCCAGGCCATGATCGACCTGCAGTTGCTGACGGGCATGCGGCCCGGGGAGGTCTGCGCACTGCGTCCGGTGGACCTGGACACGACCGGGAAGGTGTGGTGTTACCGCCCGCCCCGCCACAAGAACGCCTGGCGGGGGCGCGACAGGGAGATCTGGATCGGCCCCAACGGCCGCCGGGTGATCGAGCCGATGCTCGCCACCCGGCAGTCCGTAGAAGAACCGCTGTTTAGCCCGCGCGAAGCCTACGCCCAGCGCCGTCGCGCTCACGCCAATGGCCAGCGCCGCGAGGGCCAAACGCAGACAAAACGCCGCAGCGACCGCACGATGGGGGAGCAGTTTGACGCCAGCACCTACGGCAAGGCGATCCGCAGGGCGTGCGAGGACCTCGGGGTGCCGGTCTGGACACCGAACCGGCTGCGCCACACCGCCGCCACGCGAATCCGGCGGGAGTGCGGCCTTGAAGCCGCGGCCCTGGTGCTCGGGCACAGCTCGGCGGTCGTGACCGACGCGGTTTACGCTCAAAGAGACCGAGGCAAGCTGCGCGAGGTCGTGGCGCGGGTGGGCTGACATGCTAAGCTTTTCATGGAATGGCATGAAACCGGCAGCATGAGGTGGCACGATCGGCGGGCACAAGGCACAGCACGTTTGGTATTGGGACCTCTACCCGTTGTCTCCGGCGGCGTGGGGCGACCAAAGGGATCACAAACACATCGGCACCCGGCACTTGGTTGGGGGAACCCAGTTCGAGTACCGGAGAAAATGGATCAAACGCACAAAGTCGTGGGAATACCTGGGGCCTGGAGATCGAGGTCAAGTCGGTCAAGGGGACCAGCCACTCGAATCGCGCCCTTACTACGTGCCCACGCAAGATGATCGTGCCATCCTGCAACAAATGTATGGAGTCCCTGGTGAGAATCCCGTCCCATGGGAGAAGGTCCGTGGGGACCTGCTGGCGTCCGGCTGCACAGTTACCGCGATCACCGAGCTGGACGCGCCGACCATCATGCGGGTGCTGGCGGGTGAGATTAGCGACGACAAGCTCCAAGACGCTGCCCCAGACCCGGTGTTACGGGGCCCCAGCCGAGCTAGCGAGCAAGACCACCGCCATGACGCAGCAGGCGAAACCAACGCAGTTACTTCCGAAGTGCTCGACTGGCGTGATATCCAATCGATGCCGAAATCGAAGCTCCAAGAGGCTTTATGTACGGTCGTCTGACACTGGCTAAAAATGAAGTTCCCGCGTGAAGCCGGGCGCATGATCGCCAAATGCGCTGCTCTTGCGCTTGAGATGTGGATCGAGCTCCAATCGCGACAGGACGCGCCCACCTTTACAGATTTGCGGTTTGTTTTCAACGCAATCATGCACCGGAAGGGGGAGTTGATCAGCTGGCTCGATCGCTATGACTACACCTACGCGACCACCCTGCGCACCCGCCTCCGCGAGATGTCCGCAGAGGTTAAGAAGTACGGCCGGGCAGCGGTGGCCGACCCCACGGATTCGGCAGCCATTGAGCGGATGCTTGATGAGGCGACGGACCTGGCGGCCCAGCTGCGCGAAGTCCAGCGGTGGTGGGATGAAAAACCACGGGAGGAGCATGTGCCCGAAGCAACCCTGCTGACACGATTGCGTCACGCAACCCAGGAGGTCCAGCATTTCGCGGACCGCTTGGGGAGACCCGACGCCATCGATATGCACGAACCACTAGGGGAATTACACGCACTATGGGACGAGTACGGGGCCTTGATCTTGGAGGCCTGCCAGCAGCCGCAATTGGCAAGCTCCGACAGCATCAAACACTGCCTTGAAGAATATAACCACCATGGGTGGGCGGGTCCCGTGAACGCTGGGGAGGACAATGAGGAGATGGTCCCAGACAGGATGTTCATCTTCATTGAACGGCTGATGGAGCTGTGGGCTGATCGGCGCTCGGGGTGGTTGAAACAGCAAGGTGGCCTAGTGCTGTCGAACACCCCCGGGTATGTGGCTCAGGAGGCTCGGCGATTCACGATGGCATTGAGCGTGTTGTCTGCTGCACTTGAAGATAATTCCTACCCAGTCGCTTCCTCAGAAAGTCGTGCTGGCCTTCTACCTCAAGTAGACCAAGCGAAACTAACCATCACTTTGCCTGGCGGTGACCCCTGTGGGCTGACAGAGGTGCAGTTCCGCATGGTACAACGCATCATCCAGAATGATGGCGGGTGGATCGCTGGACGGAAATTGAAAGAATTTGAAGACAGCAGCGAGCACACTAGCAATGTGATCAGGAAACTCCCATCGGAAATACGCGCACATATTGAATCGAAACGAGGAACGGGCTATCGCTGGTTGCGTTCGCGTTCCGTGCGTAACTAGCACGTAAGCAGCGCGTATATAGCACGTTTGTTTATGGCATGTTTGACCCGATGCTACCCATATGCGGAATACCCCGCGATGGAGTAACACAGCATGCCTCAGGACATCACACTAGAAAATCGCCTCACCCTGTCTGAAGCGGGCCGCAAGGTCAATACCAGCCCCAGCACGATCTGGAGGTGGATCACCGATGGAACTCACGGCATAAAGCTGGGGCACATCCGGCTGGGGCGGCGAGTGTTTACGTCTGAGCCCGCCCTGGAGCGGTTCGGCCGCGAAGTCGCGGAGGCACGCGAAGCCACCAACGCTGCGGCCTGAGCCATGACCGAGTCTCAAGCCCGCTATCTGCGCCGTGGTGCCGAGGTGCGTGTATACGACCACCTGCTAGGCAGCGTGCGCGCCGTGGTCGAGGGATTCGACCGCGCGAGCCGGCGGGCTATGGTGAGAAGATTTGACTTGGCCCTGGGCGATTTCGAGAGCCAAGCCATGGCGGTACAGCCATCAGACATCATCGAGAAGCACCGACCAATCTAGAGCATTAAAAAGCCGCGATCCCCCTGCCTGGCAAGGTGGGGATCAGCGGCGGAAAAAGGACCACGACCATGATACATCAATGCCTCAGTGGGCCAAGCTTGGCCCCTGCTGAATCAGGGCAAAGACATTTATCGCCCTTGATTCTTCGGCTGCGGTGGGTTTGGCCGATTCTTTGTGAATCGACCGGACCGCGTGGCCACGCGACAGTTTAACCCCTGATTTTGGGAGTGTTGACATGGATGTCCCTGCCCT
>JBGTLW010000231.1:0-9365 GCA_041743835.1 Phycisphaeraceae bacterium
CGCCCCCGCGGCGGCCCGCCTCGGGGACGAGGCGGCTCTGATGACGGGGGGCATCATGGGGGGGACCGCTTACTTACGTGCGTGGTTCTGTTAAGACGCGGCGCATCTACCCAAGCGCATCCACGCGCTCGAGCAGCCACGGCGCGAAGTCGGCTTTGGTCATCGCGCCCGGCGAGAACCTCTCGCCCCCGGCCGTGAAGAACGTCGGCTCGATGGTGTCCGCATCCATCGTCACCAGCGGGTTCGCGACGATCGCATCCACACCCTTGCGCCGCATCTTCTCCAAAGCCCGGCGTTCCAGATGCGCGGGATCCTCCAACGCAAACGCCACGACCAACTGGCCCTCCCGCTTGACCGCCGCAAGCCCCGCGACGAGGTCCGGCGTCGGGACAAGCTCGAGCGTCAGCCCCTTGCCGCGCTCGGTCTTCCCCGCGATCCGCTGTTTCGGTGTGTAGTCCGCCACCGCCGCCGCCATCACCAGCACCTCGCACGCCGGGAAGTGCGCCCCGAGCAGCGCCTGCAAGTCGGCGGTGCTGGTGAAAGGTAAGACCGTGAGGCCGGGCTGCTGTGGCGGGCTCATCGCGCCTGGGCCAAGCAGGAGCGTGACCCTGTGCCCGCACTTGGCCGCGTGAGCGGCGAGCGCTGCGCCAAGCCGGCCCGACGAGCGGTTGGAAATAAACCGCACCTCGTCAATCGGTTCTCGCGTAGGCCCAGCGGTGATGAGGTAGTGCATACGGTGGACAGGATATCACGGCGGGCTGGATAGCCGCCAAGACGCGGAGGACGCCAAGTCAAGCCAGGATTTGGTTTTCCAAGACGATCTCCCTTGGCGTCCTTGGCGACTCGGCGGTGATACATCGCATCTGAACTTGTCAGCGAAATAAAAAGAAACCCCCGCACTGTGAGTGCGGGGGATCGATTGCGGGTTGTGTGTTAGCTACGCGCGGGTCCGATCACCTTCCCGCGCCGCCGGCCGGGGCGGCGCCGGTGCCGAAGAGCCTGCGGTCCATGAGGTCGATGTTGGCCGCGAGTTCAAGCCGGCCGCCGCTCGAGCCGCGCAGTTCGAGGCGGTAGATCAGCAGGCGGGCTGCGCGGTTGTCCAGCACCCACAAGGCCTCTTCATTGGCCCGGGTCTTGGCGGTCATCATGGTGAAGGTGTCGCGGGAGATGACCATGGCGGCGTCGGCCTCTCGCTCGAGTTGGCCCGAGAGTGAGAAGACGAGCAGGCCCGCCAGCAGGAAGGCTGAGGCGACGAGGCTGTAGCAGGCGATCTGGATGTTGTTTTGGTTGTTCATGGGAAGCTCCATGCGTGTGTCGTGTGGGTGGTGGTGGGGACGGGGGGCGGTGGGGCGGTGTGTTTGGCTGAGGGGTTTAGCGTCCGCCGCCCGCCGGCCGTGCCGCGTCCTCGGAGACGACGACACCATCGAGCACTGAGAAGCTGTTGTTGCTGGAGTTGAAGATGATGGCCGCGAGCCGCGAGGTGCTCAGGTCGGTGACGTACACCGCGTCCTGGCTATCGCGTCCGGTGATTGCGCCGGAGATCATGGTGAAGTTGGACCCGCCGCCGAACTGGGCCTGGGCCGCGGGCGGGGTGAGCACGCTCACCGACAGGGCCGCGAGCAGCACCGCGTTGAGCACAATCAGCATCGTGAGTGAGCGTTGAGTCATGGGACAAACTCCTTGTTACGGACAGGGGTCACTAAACAGCCCGCCGGGCGGCGGGCATCTGGAAGCGGGGTTAATCGCGGTGGCTTCGCTTGGGGTTGATGAAGCTGCCCACCGCCACGCCGATGGCTAGCACCACCGCGACGACGACGCTGATCCAACCGCTGGTGTCTGGCTTGAGCTTGGGGACTTCCTGAGCCAACGCATCGCTGGCCACGATCACGCAGACAACACTCAGCATCGCACACACCATGAAGACAGGAAGCCGCGTCGTCATGCCCTCATCATAATCCTCGCAAGCCCGGAAGTAAACGGGCGCAGCCGTATCTTCTCCAAATGCCAACATCCGAGCCGTCGCGTCCCCGCGACGGGGCGAGCAAAGCTCGCGGATATGCCGCCCGTGGCGGCCCCGCCTCGGGGACGAGGCGGCTCGGTTACCCCCGGAAGAACGGCCGCATTCCCACAATTGACACACACGCCCCGGACCTGCAACGATTGCAGCCCATGACACCGCCCATTTATCTCGCTTGGCTGCTCGGGGCCTACCTTGTGGGTTCGATCCCCTTCGGGCTTGTGATTGGCCGGGCCAAAGGTGTGGACATCCGCGACCACGGCAGCGGCAACGTCGGCGCGACCAACGTGGGCAGGGTGCTTGGCAAGAAGCTGGGCCTGACCTGCTTCGTATTGGATGTGTTCAAGGGGCTGATCCCCGTACTCGGCTACGGCCTGACGACGGACACACATGAAGTCATCGCCTCCGGGAGCGGGGCGCAGTGGCTGGTCGCACCCGATACGCCATCGAGTGACCCCACGATGGTGGCGATGCTCTGGCTGGCGATCGCGGCGGCGGCGGTGGTGGGGCACGTGTTCCCCGTCTGGCTCAGGTTCAAGGGCGGCAAGGGTGTGGCCACGAGCCTCGGCGTGCTGCTGGGTGTGTTCCCGTACCTCACCATCCCCGCGCTGCTGGGCTTTGGGGTGTGGTATCTCACGCTCAAGCTCCGCAGGTACGTGGGGCTGGCGAGCGTGGTCACGGCCATAGCGCTCCCCTTTTTCACCATCGGCTCGGGCCTGATGTGGGGCCTGGAGCGTGGCCCCCTCGCGGTGTTTACACTCGTGACCACGCTGCTCGCGGCCCTGGTGATCTTCCGGCACCGGGGCAACATCCAACGCATCCGCGCGGGCACCGAGCCGAAGGTCGGCTCCCCGAAAACACCCGCCACGTGACCCGACGACCACCCGCAAACCTCACACCCCACGCACGAGTAAGCGCATGCAACCGCAACCCACCGGCGTCGAGACCGATGCCGCAAAACCCACCGACCCCGCAGCACAAACACACCCCAACCGCCGGGTCGCGCTCCCGCGGCACGGCAGGTTGACGGCTGTGGAGCTGGTCGATCGCACCGATCTGAACAACGAGCTGGTGCATGAGCGGACTTTCGTGCTGCACACCAAGCCGTTGCAACTGCGGGGCAACTTGTTCGTGGTGGAGGAGTCGGCTGTCGCCCCAGCGCGGGGGCCCTTCCGGGGGCCCTTCCGGGGGGGGCGGGGCTGGGTGTTTTTGAAGGAAGCCCCGCTGCCGCACGCCCGCGCGACGCAAAGCGTGGTGGACATCGAGCTGCACACCACGCCGACGGGTTACGAGGTGGAACTGCACGCGCAGGACGGCTACGCGTGGCACGTGCTGGAGTACACCGGCGGGCCGATCGACCGGGCCGCAGCCCTTCAGCGGTTTCAGCGCGACCGTTGGCCGGGCCTGCCCGTGAAGTTCATCACCAACACCTGGGGCGACCGCAACCGCGACAGCCGGATCAACGAGGCGTTCATCCTGCAGGAGCTTGAAGCCGCGGCCCGGCTCGGCGCGGACATGCTCCAGATCGACGACGGCTGGCAGAGCGGCATGACCGCCAATGCCGCAGCCGCACAGACCTCGGGCGGCGGCGCGTGGGAGGGGTTCTACGACGCCGACCCGGACTTCTGGACACCCGACCCCAAGCGTTTCCCCAATGGGTTGCAGGCCGTGGTGGACGCGGGCAAGGCCAAGGGCATCACGCTGGGCCTGTGGTTTGCGCCCGACTCGTCGGATGACTTTGCCAACTGGGAGCGCGACGCCGACACGCTGCTGCAACTGCACGCCGCCTATGGCATCCGCTGCTTCAAGCTCGACAGCATCGACATGCGCTCGGTGGTCGGTGAGCAGCGCGTCCGCCAGTTCATCAGCCGGGTGAACGAGCGGTCCGGCCACACGATCGTGCTGGACCTCGATGTCACCGCGGGCACAAGGCCGGGTTACTTCGGGTTGATGGAGGCGGCCACGCTGTTTGTCGAGAACCGCTACACCGATTGGCACAGCTACTGGCCGCACGCCACGCTGCGTGTGCTGTGGAAGTTAAGTCAATGGGTTGACCCCCGCCGCTTGCGGATGGAGTTTCTCAACGGCACACGCAACGCCGACAAGTATGCGGACGACCCGCTCGCTCCGTCGCTGTATGACCCGGCCTACCTGTTTGCGACGGTGCTGTTCGCCCAGCCGTTGGGGTGGTTCGAGGCATCCAACCTGCCCGCGGCGTATTTCACCGAGTTGCCCAGGCTCAGCAGCGCGTGGCGCGAGCACCGCGACGCGCTGTTCGACGGCACGATCCTGCCCCTCGGCGACGCACCCGACGGCACCGCGTGGACCGGCTTCATCTCTATCACGCCCGACCGCAGCCAAGCCTACGCGCTGATCTTCCGCGAGACCAACGACCAGCCCAGCGCGACCATCCCGCTGCCCGCGGGGCTCAGCGATGTCGCAGGCATCCAGGTGTTGCACGCCTCCCCCGACGCGGCGTTGTCATCGGCCGGGGCCGCGTTGGCCGCGTCGTTCAAGCAGCCGCGGTCTTACGTATTTGCCATGGTCCGTTTTGCCTGACCGGGCGGGCGTGGCGGGGTTTACTTCTCGTCGAGCAGGTCCACGGTGGCGAAGCGCTTGCCCTCGAGCATCTCCAGCGATGCCCCGCCGCCTGTGCTGACGTGGCTGACCTGCTCGGCAAACCCGAGTTGCTCGATGGCCGCGGCCGAGTCTCCACCGCCGATGATCGACACCGCGTCCGAGTCGGCGATCGCCTGCGCAACCGCCTTGGTCCCTGCGTCGAAGGGGGGCATCTCGAACACGCCCATCGGCCCGTTCCACACCACGGTCTTCGCGCCCTTGGCCAGCGCCGCGTAGGCCTTGGATGTCTCTGGCCCGATGTCCAGCCCCTCCCAGCCATCGGGGACCTGCCCAGCCTTGACGACCTTCTTGTTGCAGTCGGCGCTAAAGTCATCACCGCAGTGCGTGTCCGTCGGCAGCACCAGCTTCTTGCCGCCCTTGGCGATCAGCGCCTTGGCGAGATCGACCTTGTCCTTCTCGACCAGCGACTTGCCCACCGCGCCGCCCTGCGCGAGGCTGAAGGTGTACGCCATCGCACCGCCGATCAGCACGTGGTCGCAGATGCCCAAGAGGTTGTCGATGACGTTGATCTTGTCCGAGACCTTCGCGCCGCCGAGGATCGCGATGAACGGCCGCTGGGGGTTGGCGATGGTGTCGGTGAGGTACTTGATTTCCTTCTCGACGAGGAACCCGACCACCACGGGCTTACCTTTCTCCTTCATCGCCTTGGGCACGCCGTACATCGACGCGTGCTCGCGGTGGCACGTGCCGAAGGCGTCGTTGCAGTAGATGTCGCCGAACGCGGCGATCTCATCGGCAAAGGCCTGGTCGCCCTTGGTCTCGGCCTTGTGGAATCGCAGGTTCTCCAGCATCACCACGTCGCCGGGCTTCATGACGTTGATGAGCGAGGCGGTGTCCGCGCCGACGCAGTCTGGCGCGGTGACGACGGGGCGGTTGAGCAGCGCCGAGAGCACGTCAGCGGCGGGCTTGATGGAGAACTCGGGTTCCACGCCCCGGCCGCTTGGCCGACCGACGTGACTCATGAGGACCACCGACCCGCCGCGGTCGAGCACCGACTCGATGGACGGCAGGGCCATGCGGACCCGTCGGTCGTCGGTGACGGTGGCCTGGTTGTCTTCGGTGGCTTTGAGCGGGACGTTAAAGTCCACGCGCATCAGCACCTTTTTGCCCGAAACATCCACGTCCGCGATTGTCTTCTTCGCCATCGGTCACCTCGCTTGTTGTAGGGTTGGTTTGGCCGCCCGAATCGCTCGGCCGGGCCGGGCATCATACGACAGGCCGCCCACCCGCGCCCAATCGGCGGAGCGCGAAGGCCGCGCGGACGTTGTCCGCGGGTTATGGCGTGTCAACGTGGGGCGTCGGGTGTCAGGTATCCATCAGTAAGCCGACCACGCGGGTTTGTCGGCAAAGACGGCGTGGACCTTCGCCATGTCGAACTTGGCCGAGCGGTCGTAGAAGTAGATGCCGTTTTGCTCCTGCTCGACATCGGTGAGCTGGGTGTAGCAGTAGCCGGACCACGCGTGGTTCTCGACGATCGCGCGTGTGAGCCCCGCGAGGCGTTCGTGGAAGGCCTCGATGGTTTGCGGGGTGTGGCCGTAGCCCCAGGAGCTGCTGCGGTCGGGGCCGTCCGCCTCGGCCGGGTTCCACTTGATCCCGCCGTACTCATCCATCACCAGGGGCCCACGGAACAGGCCCGCGGCCACGGCCGCATCGCGGTTGTGCTGCTTCCCGTGGACGTGCAGGCTGGCCAGTTGCTCGGCAAATTCGTGCGGGTCCTGGTGGTAGTTGTGCAGCGTGGTGATGTCGTGGCGGTACCAGTTCCCGCCGGAGGTTGTGTTGACCGGGCGGGTGGGGTCCATCGCGCGGGTGCGCTCGTACAGCTCGATGACCGTTCGGCGGTGGGCCGTGTTGTCGTTGTGCCACGACTCGTTGAGCGGAGTCCATGCGATGATCGAGGGGTGGTTGCGGTCGCGCTGCACGACCGCCTCCCACTCGGGGATGAAGTTGCGCATGCCCTCGGCATCCCACGCGTTGACGCCCCAGCTCGACGACTCGCCCCAGGTCAGATACCCCAGCTTGTCCGCCCAGTAGTGGAAGCGCTCCTCGAAGACCTTCTGGTGCAGGCGTGCGCCGTTGAAGCCGGCCGCGAGCGACAGCTCGATGTCTTGCCGCAGCGCCGCGTCGGTGGGCGCGGTCCAGATGCCGTCGGGGTAGAAGCCCTGGTCCAGCACGAGGCGCAGGAAGATCGGCTTGTTGTTGAGGAAGATGCGGTCACCCTCGATATGCACCTTGCGCAGCCCCGCGTAGGTCCGCACGGTGTCGATCTCCACTTCCTGGTCGTACGTGGCGTTGCCATCGAGCACGCGGAGGGTGAGGTTGTAGAGGTGGGGGTCGTCGGGCGACCAGAGGCGCGGGTCATCGACCTCTACCACGACCGGCACGCCATCGACCAGCGGCGCGTGGAACGGCTCGTCGTCAACACGGTCGCCGAGTTGGACCTGCAACACCAGGCCGTCGCACGTCGCGCGGGTGCGTGGCGTGATGATGAATCGCGAGCCATCGACATCCGGCGTGATGTCCACCCCGGCCAGCCCCAGCGGGTGGACCGCTTCAAGCCAGACCGTCTGCCAGATGCCGGTGGTCCGGGTGTAGTGACAGCCGCGGGACTGGCGGTGCGGGCACTGCTTGCCGCCGGGCTGCTTGCCGCTGCGTGTGTCGTCCCACACGCGGACGACCAGGTGGTGCTCTTGCCCCGGCCTGATGCGCCCGGTCAGGTCGCAGGCAAACCCCACCGTCCCGCCGAAGTGCAGCCCCACGCTCTTGCCATCCAGATACACCTCCGCCTCATAATCCACCGCGCCAAAGTGCAGCAGGACACGGCTGTCCTTCCACGCGTCTGGCACGGTGACCGTGCGGTGATACCACATCGCGCGGATGAAGTCGGTGTACCCGACGCCGGAGCAGGATGACTCCGGGCTAAAGGGCACGGTGATGGGGCGGTCAAAGCCGGTCGAGAGTTGCCAGTCGGCCTGATGACCCGATTGGCCGTGGTCGAATGCGAAGGTCCATTGGCCGTTGAGGTTGATCCACGTGTCCCGCTGGAACTGCGGCCGGGGGTGCTCGGGGCGGGGGATCGGCTTGGTGTCGGGCGTGTTCATAGAATTGGCGTGCGGTGGGGGGTGGGTGGTCTCGGCCGGGGAGTCAATCAACGCGTGGACTCAAGGCGCGGTCGGCGGGGTTTTCTCCGCGATCACCGCCCGTGAGTCGCGCAGCAGGCGGGCCATGTCTTCATCATCCCGGCTGTCGTAGGTTTCGCGGACCATGCCCTGGCGGTCGATCAGCAGGAAGCGTGGCGAGTGCTCGATGGGGTTAAGCGGGTCGTGTGGCGTGTCGGTGACGGTCATCTTAAAGCCCTGCACGCCGACCATGCTCCACACCGCGTCGCGGTCGCCCTCGGGGTGGGTGAGGAAGAACCACCGCCCCGGCTCGGCGCCGTAGCCCGCGGCAAACTCCTTGAGCCGCTGCGGCCGATCCGTCGCCGGGTCGATGCTCATGCTCACCAGCTTCACCCCCGCCGCCTCCTTGCCCAGGGCCTGGAGCTCGCGCTGGAAGTCCGCGAGGCGAAGCGTCATCTGCGGGCAGACCAGCGGGCAGCTCGTGAAGAAAAACCCGACGACCCAGACCTCGCCAACCAGGTCCGTGTGGCGGACGGTGCGGCCATCCTGATCGAGCATCGTGAACGCGGGCACGGGCCACAACGGCTCGGGGGCCGGCCCCGTGACCCCGACGCCCGGCCGGGGATACACCAGCACGTCCAGCGTCATGAACACCGTCGCGCCGATCGTCACCGCAGCGACAAAGAGCAGGAGGATACGCGTCAGGGGGGTGTTGGGTTTCACAGCCTGGCCTACCTCCCATCCGCCCGGGTGGCGGAGGCGATGCGTGTCGCCTGCGCCAGCACCAGCAGGGTCAGCACCGCCGCGATCGGGGCCGACCAAATCAACGGCACACCCGCGAGTTGCCCGCCGTCGCCACGCAGCATCGCCGAGAAAGCGGCATAGCCATACGTCAGCGGGTTCGCGTACATCAGATACTTAAGGACCCCAGCCGAGGCAAGGGGGAACACCGCGCCGCACAGCAGCCACATCGGCATGAGCACGACACTCATCACGCCGTGGTAAGCCCCCGCCGACTCCATCCGCCAGGCGAAGCACAGCCCAAGTGCTGTGAGGCCGACTGCAATGACGAACACCGCCACGACCGCGCCGATCATCTCCAGCATCCCCGGCCAGCCGCCGACGATGGGCCAAAGCGCCACCAGCACCACGCCCTGAGCCGCCGCGATCGCCGCGCCCCCGATCACCTTGCCCAGCATGATCGCGCAGCGCGGGGCAGGAGACACCAGCACCGCCTGCAGGAACCCCTCCTTGCGGTCTTCGATCACCGAGATGGTCGAAAAGATCGCGGTGAACAACACCATCATCAGCACCATGCCGGGGTAGAAGTATTCAAGGTAGCCCACCGTGCCGCCGCCAGCCTGCGCTTGCCCCGCCACGGACGCCGCCGGGGTTTCCGGGGTCACCTGAGGCATCACGAACGCGTCATCCAGCCCCATCCCGATCGCCAGCCACAGCAGCACCGGCGTGGCGATCGCGCCCATCACCCGGCCACGCTGCCTGAAAAACCGCACAAGCTCGCGCCAGGCCAGCGTCCGCACCGCCAACCATGCGCCATGCCTCCGCTGCGTCGCCGCTGCGGGCCCCGTGAG
>JBGTLW010000232.1:0-16758 GCA_041743835.1 Phycisphaeraceae bacterium
CGACCACAATTTCTCTTTCATCAGCGTGGAGCGAATTGGTGGGAGCAGTATTTTGAGGAAAAGGAGCGCAGCAAGAAGCCCGTCTGGGATGCCAAGGATGGGGTGGTGGTTTCACAGGTCCTGGTCGGGTACAAGCAAGAGGAGTTGGATGAGATCAAAGCGTCACTGCGTCGCTAATCGGACAGAAAGAACGATGTCGAGAGCCGCATCAGTGTTTCCACATAGCCACCTGCAAGCCACCGACTGGACTCGAACCAGCGACCTGAGCTTTACGAAAGCTCTGCTCTACCAACTGAGCTACGGTGGCGATCTGTCACGGTCGGCTGGTTTTCCCGCGGTGCGGGTGACGCACCCCAGTGAGCCGATCGTTGGGCCATGATAGCAAAAGCGGCGGCGTTTGCCTGCGTGTGCGGGGGCGTTTGGGGGCGACGCGTGCGTGCATGGAAAGGCTGGGCGGGCACCCTCATGGCTGGCGTGCGGGGTGCGGGGCGGTGGGCTAAACTACGGCCATGCGAAAGATTGCGTGCCTTCTTGGTCTGTGTGCGATGGTCGGTGTGGGGTGCTCGTTGCCCCGCGTGCCCCGGGTGCTTGCGCCATCCGCACAAGTCGTCGGCGGGACATTGACAGAGCAGACCGCGGAGGGCGCGGCTGTGGCGGTCACCATCGAGTTGACCAACCCCAATGCGTTCTCGCTGCCGGTGACGTATCAGTCCTACCGCATTGAAGTGGCGGGGGAGACTTACCAGTTCCAAGGCATACCCGGGGCCTCGATGCCGCCCAATGGCACGCAGACGCTGACGCTGACCGGGGCGGTTCCCACCGATGGCCGCGATCTGCGGGGCGCGCCTTTTGTCGCGCGGGGGAGTGTGGTGTACGAGAAGCCGGGGGAGATCCGCAGGGTGTTGATTGAGTCCGGCCTGCCTCGGCCGACGCTTGGCTTCGAGGGATCGGGCACGCTGCAATGATCACACCGAACCGCGCGTGGACGGGCCGGGGCGTGACCGCGCCGCGTTGACCCTTCGACTGGTTTCCCACTCTCCCCGGCACAGCCATGCAACAGGTTTTCAATGATCGCCGATACCTGATCCCGTTCAGGGCCACGCTGCTGCCGCAGATATTCACGGATGTGCTGGTGATTGGTGGGGGGGTTGCGGGCTTTCGCGCAGCGCTTGCGGCTTCGCAGGCGGGCGCGGAGGTGATCGTCGCGTTCAAGGGCGGCATCAAGCACTCAAGCACCTACTGGGCGCAGGGGGGCATCGCTGCGGTGTTGACTGAGAGCGACACGTTTGAGGACCACATCGCGGATACGTTGACGGCCGGCGCGGGGCTGTGTGACGAGGCGGTGGTGCGGACTGTGATCGAGGGCGGGCCGGACGCGATCGATGAGCTTGTGGCGTGGGGCATGCCGTTTGACAAGACGGTGGATGGGGCTGCGCAGGAGCGGATGAGCCGATCAGGGCTTGCGCTGGGTAAAGAGGGCGGGCACAGCCACTTCCGCATCGCGCATAGTGACGGCGATGCGACCGGGCGTGCGCTGGCGGGCACGCTTGATGCCGTGGTGCAGTCGCGCAGCAACATCCGGCGGTTCGATCACTGCTTTGTGCTGGACCTCATCACGATGGACACCGGCGAGAACCCGGGCAACGGCGGGCGGGGCAGCCGCTGTGTCGGCGCGATTACGCACCACCCCAAGCACGGGTTGCAAGTCATCTGGGCTGGCGCAACGATCCTCGCCAGTGGCGGCGCGGGGCAGGTCTGGCGCGAGTCCACCAACCCCTCGAGCGCTACCGGCGACGGCATAGCCATGGCCTACCGCGCGGGGGCGCAGTTGCAAGACATGGCGTTCATGCAGTTCCACCCCACCACGCTGTATGTGGCGGGGGCGTCGCGCAGCCTCATCACCGAGGCGGTGCGCGGGGAGGGCGCGCACCTAGTGGATCGTCACGGCCACCGGTTCATGCCGGATTACGATGAGCGTGCAGAACTCGCCCCGCGCGACATCGTCTCGCGTTCCATCCTTGCGCAGACGGGTAAAACACACTATACCCACGTGTACCTCGACGCGCGGATGATGGGCTCGGCTGGCTTTGCCCAGCGCTTCCCCGGCATCGCGGGGCTGCTGCACAAGTTTGAGATCGACCCGGGACGCGACCTGATCCCGGTGCACCCCTCGGCTCACTACATGGTGGGCGGGGTGCGTGCGGATGTGGGTGGCAGGACCAGCGTGCCCGGGCTTTACGCCTGTGGCGAGGCGTCGGCGACGGGGCTGCACGGCGCGAACCGCCTTGCCAGCAACTCGCTTCTGGAAGGGCTTGTTCTGGGGAAGGCTGCGGGGCTTGCCGCCGTCGCGGATGCATCCACCAGCGATGGCGGCGCGGCGCGGCCGCACAAGGTTATCTCGGACATCCGGCCATCCGACCGCAGCGAGTTGGACCTCAGCGACGTGCGCTCGTCGCTCCGCAGCGTGATGTGGCGTCACGTGAGCATCGAGCGCGAGGGGCAAAGGCTTGCGGAGGTGGCGGAGATGTTCGACTTCTGGGCGCGGTACACGCTCGACAAGATCTTCGACGAGCAGGCCGGGTGGGAAGTGCAGAACATGCTGACTGCCGGCGCGCTGGTGACGCGTGCCGCGAAGTGGCGCGCGGAGTCGCGCGGGACACATTACCGCCGCGATGCCGAGGGTGAGCGCGATGCCTTTGCCGTGCACGACATCTGGCAGCGGGGGGTGGCCGTGCCACTTACAAGTGAAAAAGCCCCCGCGTGAAAGCGGGGGCCTAAGTCAACCCTGGGCGCTTATCTCGTGCCGTTTAGCGCCTTCGTCGGCCAATCATCCACAGGCTCGTGAGGCCCAGCGCGCTTAGCGTGCCCGGCTCGGGCACCACGTTCAGTGCAAAGGTCACCGGAGCCGATGCGGCAAAGTATCCGCTCAGGTCCACCGCCCGCAGCCTCACTTCATACTCCCCGACCGCGGCATCAGTGAACAGGAAGAAGCCGGAGTCCGGGTTGCTCCCGCCGTGGCCGTGCGCACCCAACGGCAGTGTGTAGGTGCGGCCAAGTAAATCGGCGGCAGATGAGTCGGCTGCAAACGTCGCGTAGGCCCGGTAGATGCCGGGCAAACCCAACAGGCCGTGGTGTTGCGAAATCAATCGCCAGATCACTTTGCCGTCTTCACTGAGGGGAGCTTGGGTGGCTGTGTTGATTACACTGACGATCTCGTAGCCAAATGGTTCGGTATTATCGTTCGTGGGGTCGGTGCGGTCGCCGGGGGCTTTGAGGTTCTGCACGCCCGGAGCCAGGCCATCCAAAGTGAAGTTGGGCATGCCGACTCGACGCATGCCATCGAGTCCCGTGAGCAGGCTGCTGTACTGCGAGCCGACGGTGGTGTCGGTCGTCAGGGTCAGGAGGCTGCCCGACTCGTGGAACTCCAGGCGATCGCCCGTGTTGTGGATGCTGAAGGTTGCGCTGCCGTAGAAGCTGATCTCTAGCGGCGTGCCTTCGGCTGTATCAGGCGCGATCATGTTGATGTGCAGGTGAGCGGAGGCCTGCGAAGCGGTCGCCATGAGCAAGGCGATGGATAGGGAGCGCACAAACATACTTTCAGTCCTTCATTGTTTACGGCGCTTATGGCGCCATGGTGGGTTTGAACCAATCATGTTTCGGGCCAAACGTAGCCCGGATGGCGCTCCACGTCAGGCCGGCCGCGTGGCCGTCGAGGTAGATCAGGTGCGATGCACCGCGGTGGCGCGTGACATCAATGGAAGCGGTCATTTCGTCGGCGGTCGTCCAGCCGTCCAGATGCGCGTGCAGATGGTCGGTCAGGTAGTTGGGGTGAGATTCCACGGCGAAACTGGTGGTCGTTGGCCGCGGGATCATCTCCAGCCTGCTGTAGCCACCCCCGCCGGGTTCCAGATAGTCATTGGTGACGAAACTGGTGAGCCGCTGCGTCGGATCGCTGGGGCAACGCCTCGCGGGATCAATCACGCCATACACAGCCAGCGTGGTGATCCAGTTGCTTTTGCTGAACGCGTTGCCTGTGGTGTGGCTGGAGAGCGGCAGGTGGCTGCGAAAGTCAGCCGCATAGAGGTACACCCCCTGGCCGACGGTGCGCATGTTGGCAAGACATACCACCGCCCGCCCCGCCTCACGCGCTCCGCCGAGCACGGGGAGCAGGATGCCGACAAGCAGTGCGATGATCGCGATGACCACCAGCAGTTCGATCAAGCTAAACGCACGACCAGCGCGCATGGCAACTCCGGTTGCAAAGGCTAAAACACCAGAAGTAAGCAGATAGAAAAAAACTTAGAGGTGGGTGGGTGGGCCACGGCTGCGTGCGGGGGCCAGGTCCGCCGATGTGAGAATCACGCCCACTTCGACCACGTCGAGCCAGTCGAGCAGATAGCTCTTGGGTGTGTTGAGCACAAAGACGATGGGCGTGCTCATCGTGCCGATGAACTTGCAGACCGCGCAGCACGAGCCGGGTGCCGCGGGCGCATCCTGTTCCCCGGCTTCGCCGGTGCTTACGCACAACGGACAGGCCGGGGCTTGGCGGCCCGTCTGCTCAGTCTCTGCCAGTGCTATGGCGGGTCGATCAAAACCCGGGAGCTTCACCGAGCCGCGCGTGTGCCCGGGGAGGACCGCGCCGAACCACGCGATCGCCCACACCAAAGCCACAACTCGGAACGCCTGCGAGCGCATCGCCGCAGCGTATCGATCACGCGACACATGTCAAACCGGCGCGATACACTTCACGCATGACCCTGCAACGCATCGATTACGCGATCATCGCTGACACCGCACGTGTGACCGGAGCGGTGACGCTTGGGGAGCAGGTCAGCGTCTGGTACGGCGCGGTGATCCGTGGCGATGTCGCGCCGATTACCATCGGCGACGGAACCAACGTCCAGGACAACGCGGTCATCCACTGCGACAGCGGGCAACCCAACACGATCGGCCGGCATGTCGTGATCGGCCACGGTGCGATCGTCCACGGGCAATCCGTCGGCGAACAAACTCTCGTTGGCATGGGGGCGACGGTGCTTGGTGGGACGCAGATCGGTGCGAGGTGCCTGATCGCTGCGGGTGCGGTTGTGCCGCCGGGTATGACGGTGCCCGATGGCCATGTCGTGATGGGTGTACCGGGGCGGGTTGTGCGATCGCTGAACGAGAGGGAGCAGGCGTACCTCGATTGGCTCGCGCCGCATTACATCGAGCTTGCCCGGCTGTACGCCGACGACCCCACAAACCCCCGCGTCAGACCCTGGTCGGGTAACCCGATACAATTCCCGGCCCCATGAGTGCCCCCGCCCCCCAGCCGCAGTTCCTCTTCCCCGCGATCGACTTGCGGGGTGGCCGTGTCGTCCGCCTGCATCAGGGGGACTACGGCAAGCAGACCACCTATCAGGGCCATGCGGTCGATGTCGCGAAGTCGTTCGCGGATGCCGGCGCCACGTGGCTGCACTGTGTCGATCTGGACGGGGCGAAAGAGGGCCGGCTGCTGCACCTCAAGGAGATCCGCGAGATCTGCTCGACGACCTCATTGAAGGTCGAGGTGGGTGGGGGGGTGCGGAGCGAGGGCACCATCGACGCGTTGCTACAGGCTGGTGTGTTCCGCGTGGTGGTTGGCACCGCGGCCCTGCGCCGCTGGGACTGGTTCGAGAAGCTGATGGGCAACCCCACGTATCGCGGGCGTCTGGTGCTCGGGCTTGATGCTCGCGGCGGGAAGCTGGCTGTGTCCGGCTGGGAAGAGACCACCGAGCTCCTGGCGACCGACATCGCGCGCAAGGTCAGCGAGTGGCCCCTCGCGGCCATCGTCTATACCGACATCGCCACCGATGGCACGATGCAGGGGCCCAACATCGAGGCGACCCGCGCGATGTGTGAAGCCACCGATGTCCCCATCGTTGCGTCCGGCGGGGTCGGCACACTCGACCACCTGCGGGCCCTGCGTGCGCTGCCTGTGCAGGGCGCGATCATCGGGCGGGCGTTGTATGAAGGCGCATTCACGATCGATGACGCTATCCGGGCATTCGAGGGCTGAGCATGGCCGAGCACACCCCACAAACTGAACCGCCCAGCCCGCTGCAGGGCTACTTCGACTGGCAAGTGACGACGCTGATGCTGGCCTATGACCTGGCCGAGCCCTTGGCGGGTGACGATGAAGATGCCCACCACGCCAGGCGAGCCAGGGTGGAGGACGAGGTCCGCGCGTTTTCGCTGGCGGAGATTCCTCAGCGGTACAAGGACGACCCCGCGCTGGCCTGGCCCGCCGAAGTGATGATGGCCCTGACCCGCGCGACCTTCGAGCGTGCTGCCGCGATCATCGGGTGAGACTGTGTGACGGCCTGCGAGGTCGCGTTTCAACGTCAGCCCTCCTGCCGATACACTCTTGCGTATGAGGGTTTGCGTCATCTTGCCCGCAGCCGGTTTGGGTCAGCGTTTCGCGGCCTCGGCGACCGGCTTGCCGTCCGTTGCCGGTGCCGAAAAGTCGCCCGAGGCTGGCCCATCCAAGATCGAGCGACTCATCCATGGCCGCCCAGCGTTCCTCCGCGCGATCGACCTGTTTGTCCGCCGCAAGGATGTCAGTCAGGTCATCCTCGCGGTCAACCCCGACACGATCCAGGACTTTCAATTCAAATGGGGCGACCAACTCGGCCTTCTGGGTGTCTTCGTAATACCCGGCGGGACGCGTGAACGGTGGGAAACGGTGCGCCTCGCGTTGGAGCATGTGGCGGAAGGATGCACGCACATCGCTGTCCACGACGCGGCCCGGCCGCTAGCCAGCGCGACGCTGATCGACCGCATCTTCTTAGCAGCCGAGCGGTACGATGCGGTGGTGCCCGGCCTGCCCGTCGCAAGCACGCTCAAGCGAGTGGAAGAAGTGGACGCCCCCGCAGCGGAGCGCGACTACATCGATGACATCCTCTCGCCGCCTGAGTCTGGCGCGGCATCATCCAAGGAACTGCGCGTGATCGAGACGGTGCCCCGCCGCGATCTGTATGAGGTGCAGACGCCACAGGTGTTTTCATTGAACCTGCTCCGACGCGGGTACGACCTGATCGGCAGCGGCCAGCTAGACCCCGCGGGGATCACCGACGATGCGAGCCTGATCGAGGCGCTGGGGCGCACGGTGCGGATTGTGGAAGGCGAGCCGACGAACCTGAAGATCACGCGGGCCGGCGACATGGAACTGGCTGAAGCCCTGGCGACGGCCCGCGATGCTGCCTCAGCCAAGCAGGCCGCTGCAAAGAAGCTGTTTCGGCTCGACGATGAGTTGTGACGCCGACAGGTGTCATGCCCACTTCGATATACTCCCCGCCATGCTTGAACCCCTGCCCCTCTGGCCTGACCCCGAGTTGTCGAAGGTGACGCTGCGGCTGATGCCCACGAAGCTGCCCTCCGCAACAGCGGTGCTGGTTCTGCCCGGCGGCGGCTACGCGCACCTTGCCGACCACGAGGCGGAGCCTGTCGCGCAGAAGTTTGTCGATGCGGGGATCAACGCGGCGGTGCTGCGATATCGCTTGGCGACCCAGGGCGGCAGGCACCCGGGCATGATCCACGATGCGTTGCGTGCGATACGGCTCCTTCGGGTCCACGGTTGGGAGAAGGTGGCGATCCTCGGCTTCTCGGCCGGCGGCCACCTCGCATCTACCGCTGCGGTCCACTACGACACTTTTGGCGGGTTTGAGGGGGATGACCTTGTGGGCAAGCACAGCGCAAGGCCAGACGCGGCCGTGCTGTGTTACCCCGTCATCGACCTTGCGGGCAACTTTGCTCACAAAGGCAGCGCCCAGAATCTGCTCGGCCCCGACGCCACGGCGGCCCAACTCCAAGCCCTGAGTAACGCCAACCACGTCACAGCCAGCACGCCACCCACCTTTCTCTGGCACACCAATCAGGATGCCGGGGTTCCACCCGAAAACTCCATCAGCTTCGCACTGGCTTGCCGGAAGCACCGCGTTCCTGTCGAGCTTCATGTGTATGAAGAGGGCGGGCACGGCGTCGGGTTGGCTGACGGCGACAAAGGTAAGCCAGACCTCCCGCGGGTCGCGGGCTGGATCGATCTGGCGATTGCCTTCGTCCAGCGTCACCTCAATCAAGCGAAGGAAACAGTATGACATGGGTGTTCGATGGCCATCTGGACCTCGCGATGAACGCGCTGGACTACGAGCGCGACCAGACGCTCCCGGTGTCACTGCTGCGCGAGCGTGAAGCGGGGGGCGTGAAGGACGGCCGGGGCCTGTGCTCATGCAGCTTGGACAGCTTGCGGCGCGGTCAGGTACGGGTGTGCGTGGCAACGGTGCTGGCGCGGGCGAAGCCCTGGATCGATGCGGGCCGTGCGATCAAGCGTGGTGGTGACTGGCCGTCGCGTGACATGGCTCACGCCATCGTGGCCGGGCAGTTGGCTTACTACGAGCTTCTGGATCGCCGGGGCAGCATCACGCTGCTGCGCGATCGCGGCGCACTGGAAAGCCACCTCGAGCGATGGAGTTGCACTGTTGACAAGGCCGATCACGCCAAGCACCACGACCCACTCCCGCCCGTGGGGGTGATCCTCACGATGGAAGGTGCGGATGCAATCACCGCCCCCGGCGAGCTGGACTGGTGGCACGCGCGCGGTGTGCGCACGCTCATGCTCTCGCATTTCGGCAAGTCGCACTACGCCCACGGCACACCGTCCACCGACCCGGCCAACACGCACGACGTTGATGGCCCGCTGACCGAGGATGGCCGCGCCCTCCTTGATCGTATGATGTCGCTTGGGATGCCGCTGGATATGTCCCATCTTTCGGACCGCAGTTTTGCGGAAGCCGCGGACCACTTCGGGGGCGTGCTTTATGCGAGCCACAGCAGTTGTCGGTCACTGGTCGCTGCTAATGAGCACGTCCACCCGATGAGGATGCTCAGCGATGAGCAGGTGCGTGTGATTGTGGCGCGGGGCGGGGTGGTGGGTGTGCCGATGTTCAACGCTTTTCTGATGGCGGGTTACGAGGAATCGACAGAACCAGACACCGTTACCCTGGCTCATGTCGCCGATCACATCGATCACCTGTGCCAGTTGGCGGGCAGCGCGTCGCACGTGGCGATCGGCTCGGACATGGATGGTGGCTTCGGTGCGGAGCACACGCCCCGCGAGGTGGACACCGCAGCTGACCTGCGGTTGCTGGCCGGCGTGCTGTCCGCGCGGGGCTACAGCGATGACGCCATTGACTCCATCCTGCACGGCAACTGGTGCCGGTTCTACGCCGACCAACTTCCCGCCGGCGTGGGATGAGCGTGCGACCGTGATGGCGTCGCTGCGCTGGTGCGGTCGGGTCAGGCCAAGCGATTGCCGCCAGCTTGCGGGAAGGTGACGCGCAGGGCGGTGGCACCGGCGTTGATCCGGGCCTTGGCATTGGGCAGGTTGGGCGGGAGATAGACCGTGTCGCCTGCGGTGATGTGTACTTCTGAGCCGAACGCGCCGCGGTGTGTGGACAGGCGGCCAGAGCCCTCCAGCGTGATCCAGACCTCGGGCTGCGTCGTGCTCATTTCTTCATCGAAATCGCGCACCGCCTCGATGCGGTCGATCGCAAAATGCTCACAAGCCACCAGCTTGGTGACCCGCGCCACAGCGGTCTCCACCGTCTGGTTGAACTCGAACGCGCCGGACTGGGCCGGGCCAAAATGGATGCATTGCAGGGCCTGCTCGACATGCAGCTCGCGCCCCGTGCGGCCCCAGTCGTACACGCGGTACGTCGTGTCGCTTGGCGTCTGCACCTCGGCGGCCAGGATGCCTGCGCCCAGGGCATGACACGTGCCAGAGGGCAGGTAGTGGCAATCGCCGGGCTTGACCGTGATCGATTCCAACAGCGGCAGCACCGCGTCATCGTTGTTCTGCGCCAGGGCTTCGCGGAGCTGCTGGGGCGTCACGCCGGGCCTCATGCCCTTGTAGATCACACTGCCGGGGGCGCAGTCCACGATGTACCACGCCTCGCTTTTGAGGAACGAATCCGCGTGAGCTGCGGCATAGGCGGGCGAGGGGTGGACCTGTACCGAGAGGTTCTCGTGCGCATCAAGAAACTTCACCAGCAGCGGGAAGCCGCCATCGGCCGTCAGTGGTACATCACCCAGTGCCGTGCGGCCGTAGTCCTTGATGACCTTAGCGAAGGTTTGCCCGGCCAGCGGCCCGTTGGCGACGGTGGAGCGTTCAGCGTTGCCGCCCCCGCCGGAGGCAGAGGTCTTCGCCAGGTCCACCAGTTCCCACGACTCACCGATGGCTCTGCCACCGGGCAAGCAGCGCCCAAGTTTCTCCAGCGAGTACCCGCCCCAGACCTTCTCCTTGTAAACCGGGGCGAACTTGAGCGGGTAGAGCGGCGGTTGGCCGTCGCCCTCGGGGGTACTAGCCTGCTTGGGCTTGGGACTCTCTTGCATGACGCGTCTCACTAATGGGAATGACAACCGGGTTAACGCCCCACTATAGGCCCTCCGTACACATTTTCACGACGTCGCCTCGTAAAGCCCTTGAAAACCAGCTCGAAGCGCCTAAGAATGAGGTAGGTGAAGTTCGTCTAGAACATGCGGTAAGCTGGGGGGATCGGAGGCGATCGTGAAACATGCACTGACTTATGGCTCGATGATCCTGTCCGCCTGCCTGGCACTGCCCGCGATGGGCGGTATCCAGCGAGCGAATCACGATTTCGATTCCGGAGACGCCCGGCGGCTGGCAGAAGTGAGCCAGTCCAGCAGCCGCACCGTGCGCGTCATCCACGCCCAGCCACTCACTTCCAGCCGGCTCGACACCGCCAGCACGAGGGCGGTGGATGCCCGCCGGGCAGCGCAATCTAACGTCGTGCAGCGCACACCCAGTTCGGTTTACACGGTCACCAATCCCACTCGGCAGCGGGCCGCACAGACCCAGCAGGCAGATGCTGCGACCGTAGCGTTGCGTGAGTACCAGCAGGAGCGTGCGATTCAGGACCGGTCCGAAGAGGTCGTGGTGGACCGCTTCATCAATGCCCGGCCCGACCCCGTCACTCACCCCATCGGTAACGTGCGCGCTCAGCCCTCCGTCGCCCGAGTGCACAACGGCATCGAACCCGCCGATCACCGGCGTCATGCCCGCGAGGCCACACGGGTGACCTACGTCACACGCCCGACCAACCGCCAGGTACACGACCTTCACGTCGCGGGATCGGGCCATCGTGAATACCGCACGGAGACCGTGGCGGTGGTTAACCGCTACCCGTCGCACTACTACTACTACTACCCGACTTACCGCTATGTTGAGTACCCGAGGTACTCGCGCTACTCCTACGGTGCCTGCCATTCTTACCGCAGCTACCGTTACCCCACACACTATTACTCCAGCCACTACAGCCACCGTCGGCACTACGGGACGTCCTACAGCATCGGCGTCGGCTACCGCGACGGCAACACCCGCGTAGGCTTCCACATCAGCGGCTACTAACCATCCCCGTATAGCGCTCCCCACCCCTCCCCGTTTAGCGCCGGGCGTAAGCCCGCGCGCTCCCACATCTCCATACACGCGGTGTGCTAGAATCACACCCATGCAGCAGCGACGCAAAACCCGGCAGGTGGTGGTTGGCGATGAGCGGGTGGGCTTCGTGCATATCGGGGGCGATGTCAACGGGAAACCCGCCCCGGTCTCCGTGCAGTCGATGACCGCCGGCTACACGTGGGACATCGATACCTGCATCACCGAGATTAATAAGCTGGCCGCCGCGGGTGCGGACATTGTCCGTGTCGCTGTGCCGGAGAAGAAGGACACGGATGCGTTGCGGCAGATCATCCCGGCCGTGGGTGTGCCGATCGTTGCCGATGTGCACTTTCATTTTCAGCGTGCGCTGGAAGCGATCGACGCGGGCGTCCACAAGATCCGCCTCAACCCAGGCAACATCCAGGATAAAGCCCAGGTCAAGGAAGTCATCGCCGCGTGCAAGGCAGCGGGGCGTGGCGGCAAGCCCATCCCCATCCGCATTGGCGTGAATGAGGGCTCGATCATCGAGCGCCGGGATAAGCAGAAGCGTATGAAAGAGCTCGGCGGCGTGTTCTCCGACTCGCGCCACGGCCACTTCCTCGCAATCATGATCGCTAAGCTCGAGGAGTATCTCGACATCTTCTACGAGGAAGACTTCTACGACATCGTCATCAGCGCTAAGAGCACCGACCCCGAGTTGGTGATTGCGGCCTACTCTGAGATAAGCAAGCGGTTTGATCACCCGCTTCATCTGGGCGTCACCCATGCCGGGCCGAAGGAAACGGGGACGATCCGTTCCGTCGTGCCGCTGGGACACCTGCTGGCTTGCGGTGTGGGCGATACGATCCGCATCAGCTACGCGAACGACCCGGTGTACGAGGTCGAGGACGGGCTGGAGCTTTTGTATTGCTTGGGCCTGCGCGAGCGGGTGGGGGTGGACCTCATCGGCTGCCCCACCTGCGGGCGGATTCAGGTGGACCTGTTCACCTTGATCCAGGAGGTACGCGTGAAGCTCAAGGAGCTTGTGCTGCCGATCAAGGTGGCTGTTATGGGCTGTATCGTCAACGGCCCCGGTGAGGCGGAAGGGGCGGATGTGGCGATTTTCGCGGGCGATCGCCGGGGCATCATTTACGTGCAGGGTCAGAAGGTTGCGAACGTGCCCGAGGAGCAGATCCTCGACGCGTTGCTGGAGGAGTGCCGCAAGTTCGAGGCCAAGGTGATGCGTGGCGAGGCGAAGCTCGGCGAGAAGGTCGTGGAGATTCTTCCGCCGGACCCCATCGGTGAACTAGGCAGCGGTTTCAGCAAGATCGCGGCGGGTCAGGTGGATAAGGTTGTCTCACTGACGGTCGATGGCCAATGATGTGCGCTTGAAGCAGGTGCCATGAGGCCACTGCCTGCGGGCATACACAAGATGCAAGACCAAGCCACCGGCGAGCCGTGGTGATTACCTGCTGTCCCGGCGGGCCTGGTTGCGGCGTCCGGCGGAGGAGACGTGGCCGTGAATCTTCTGTTCGCTGGCCCGTTTCATCGCCTTCTGGTGACGTATGGCCTCGGTTGATTCGTGCTTCTTCTTGCGGCGCTTCGCCCGATCCGTGGGCCGTGCGGTTTTGGCGTGCGCGGCTGCGCTTTGGGCTTGGCCTTCCTGCTGCGAAGCTTCGACAAGCTCAAGCTGCTGCTGGAAGCGGCTGAGCAGTTCATCAAAGATCTCCGCCTTCTTGCGGGTGTTGTCCGAGCTCTGAGCGGGGCGAGCGCCTTTGGCTTGCCGCTTGCCGCGTGCTTCGCCTCGCTGTTGCTTGGTAAGGTCGCGGTACTTTTCGCGGAGCGTGCGGGCACGGGTGACCTTCTGCCTGAGCCGGGCGGGCGTTAGTTGCTTCATGCCCTGCTTCGTGCCGTGCTGGACAAGGTTAAACTCGGGCTTGGTGCAGAGCTTCCGGGCGGCGGCAAGACTGATACTCATCGGATGATCTCCTGAATGATTCGTAGGCCAAGTGACACAAAAAGTATAGCCCTTGCGAACCAAGCAAAGCACTCACGCCGCAGAAAAATTCTCCAGCAACCGACGTGATTCGGGGATGGCGTGATGACGTGCGCGCATGCGGCTTACAGCGGGTCGGCTGACCTCACTGAGAGAGCACGACCTGTGTACGCTGCGCGGGATCGGCTTCGAGCGTGGGGACGCCAAGGTATTGCAGCGACTCTTCCATCACCTGCATCACGGCCGGTGCCGCGACGACGCCGCCGTAGTGCCCGATCTTCTTGTCTGGGTTGCGGATGAAGCAACCGATGACAAGCCGCGGGTCCTCCACCGGCGCACCTGCAAGAAACGAGGCCACGTAACGATCCTGGTGATAGCCACCGCGAACAGGATCGGGGAGCTGAGCGGTCCCGGTCTTGCCGAAGAGCGAATACAGCTTGGAGTTCACCTTGCGGCCGGTGCCCTCGGTGACCACGCGTCTGAGGACCTCGCGGGTGTGGGCCGCGGCCGCCTCGCTGAGGACGCGGACGGGCTGCGGCCTTGTGTCGGCCTCGGCTGTGCCCACCGCCTCGATGGTGGGGGTGACCATGTAGCCACCGTTGGCAAGGACGCAGAACGCCCGGACCATCTGAAGCCCCGTGACGCCGATCTCCTGCCCCATCGGGATCGATGACTGCGAGTAACGTGTCCACTTGTTTGCTGGGTTGACCAGCCCGCCGATCTCGCCGGGCAGGCCGGAGCCGGTGGGTTGACCAAAGCCGTAGGCCGTGACCATGTCGTACAACTGCCGCGACGTGATTTCCTCCGCGCCTTTCGCCATGCCGATGTTGGAGGACTTGATCAGCACCCCGTCCCACGTGAGTGTGCCCAGGGGATTCGCATCGCGGAGGTTGCGTCCATACGGCGTGCGCCAGACGCCAGCGGTGGTGCAATCGACATTCTGCGCGGGCTTCATCACGCCCATGTCCGTCAGTGCCGCCCACACGATTGGTTTGAAGGTCGAGCCGGGCTCGAACACGTCGGTGACCGCCCGGTTGCGTCGCGCGTCTTGCGGGGTGTCCCCGAAGTGGTTGGGATCGAACAGCGGGTAGTTGGCCATGGCGATGATCTCGCCCGTGACCGGGTCCATGATGACCATCACGCCAGACTCTGCGTTGTACTTATCGACGGTCTGACCAAGGACGCGCTCGGCGATGGACTGGATGTTGATGTCGATGCTCAGCCGGACGGACTTGGCTTCCTGCTGAGGTTGATAGCTCGTGGTCTGGACCCAGAGTGGGCGCTTGCGTGCATCTCGGAGGAACTGATAGCTGCCGTGCGTCGCCACCAGCCGCTTGTCCCACGCAAGCTCAAGCCCATCGAGGCCGCTGCCTTCGCGTCCGACGAATCCGATGATCTGGCCGGCGGTGTGTCCCTGGGGATAATCACGGACCAGCACCGGCTCGGTTGCCAGCCCGGTGAGCCGCAGATTCTTGAGAGCCAGGAGCCGCTCGGGGGTCAGGCGATGGTCCAGCACGATGTATCTGCTTTGGCTGCGTGCGGCGAGCGTCTGCTCGACCCAGGCCGGCTCATAGTCCAGCCCATATCCGACATCCTCCGAGAAGGTGTTGCGGTCGCGGATCTGTCGTGGGTCGATAAATAGCCTCTGCGCCACGCGTGTCACAGCCAGTGGTCGGCCGTGGCGATCGAAGATCTCGGACCGCCGAGCAAGCACATTGCTGCTGGCGACCTGCGAATCGAGCAAATCCGCTACCCCCGGCTCGGGGTGGGTTTGGAGCTGAGCCACCCGGCCAAGAAGCCCAAGAAACACCACGGTGAGTGTCACAATCATGACCCGCCCGACCCACAGCACGCGGCGGGCCGAGCGCTGGGTTTCCTCCGCCTCGCCGCCGTGGGTGAATCCATGAGCCGGACGCGAGCGCAGCACTTCGTGTGATCGTGGTGGTCCGGTGCGTGGGTGGCGGCTGCGTCGTCGGAACATCAGCGGGGGACTCCGTCTGCGTATGTGGTATCGCGCGTTCGCTGCGTGTCGATGCCGCGGCGATGAGCGACGTGGGCCGGGTCCAGGGTTGTGGTGACATCCGTGGGTGCGAGCGGCTCAAGCTCGATGCCGGTGCGCAGAATCGCGTCCCGCAGGGCCACGGGAGAGGACCGCTCGGCAATCCTGATCTGGAGGTCCCAGGTCTCACGGCGAGTCTGATCCATCTCCCGATGGAGCAACGCCATCTCGTTTTTCATCGTGAGGCGCTGATGCCGCAACGCAAGCAGGCCGGCGCCAATCGCGCCGGCCGCCAGGATCGCAAAAAGCACCTTAGGGAACATGCGTCAGGCCGGGTCACAATGGGGCGGGGCAAACGAACACATCAATTGGTGGCGTCAGCTAGGGATCTTGAGGACCTGGCCGACTTCGAGGTCGTTCTCGCTGGAAAGCACATCGCGGTTGGCCTCGTAGATTTCTTTGAAGCGGCGATCATCGCCGAGGGTGGTGCGGGCGATCTGGATGAGGTTGTCGCCTGCCTTTACGGTGTAGGTTTTCTCCGCAACACGCTGCGTCGGGCGAAGCTGCTCGGTGGTTGTGGTGGGGCGGTCGCGGTGGATTGCCTCGGCCCGGGCGAGGGCCGCGGTGCCCGTGTCGGAACGTGTGGCGCTGGCCGCCGCCGCAGCCACGCTGCCGGTTGTCGTCGGGGGCAGCTTGAGTTTCATGCCGAGCTTGAGCGTGTTGGCGTTGGCCATCTGGTCGCGGTTGAGCTCGTAGATCTCGCTGTATCGGCTGCCGTCCCCGAGGGCGGTCTGTGCGATTTTGTAGAGGCTGTCGCCGGTCTTCACGGTGTAGAGCACCGGGACCTGGCCACCGCGCGGGGTGACATCGATCGGCTGTTGCTGGGCCGGGTCGAGTTGCTGGGTTGCGGCGATCATCGCCACCTGGCTGGGGATCACCAGCCGGACACCGACGTTGACCTGCGCGTTGCTTCCCACGAGGCCGGGGTTCGCGTCGGCGATCAGCTTCCACTTCGAGCCATCACCCAGGTACTTCTGTGCGATGGTCCACATGCTCTCGTTGGTCTTGACGTAGTGGATGATGGGTGCGTGTGAGGGCGGGTCCCGGCGCAGGGACTCGGTCTGCGTGGTGTCGCGGGTGAGGTTTGCGGGGATGGGCAGGGGGGTGTCGCGTTGCGACTGGTTGGCCCGGTCGTTCGCCGCGAGTTGCGCGTTGGCCAGGTCGCGTTGGATGGTCAGGGTGTCGTCCTCGATGAACTGGTCGGCCCGATAGGCGGGGCCGGGCCCCGTGCCGCGGTCGGCTTGCTGGGCG
>JBGTLW010000233.1:0-8057 GCA_041743835.1 Phycisphaeraceae bacterium
AGCTCGCGGGCGCGGCGGCGAATACTCTCCCGGCTCTTGCCTGGGACGCCGGCCAGCCGGCCAAGCCTGAAGTCGTTGATCAGCCGGGGAAGCTCGCCGGTACGCCTGCGGCGGGCGCGGGTCAGCGCATCGATCGCCAAACGGCGGTGATCGTCCGTGATCCATGGGAAGTGTGTTGTGCCGTTGCGTCCTTGCTCGGGCATGATCTTGGTCCTTAGTCGTCGGGTATTTCGGCGGTCACTGGCTCGTAGCGGATGAGCTGGCGCGGGGCGACGACGGCCTCCTGGTGGGAGCGCGTCATCATGACGCGGAACTTGCCGGTCCATGCGCCGCTGCGGCCGTCGGCGTGTGGACCGATGTAGGTGCAGCGCTTGCCATGGAGCGCGCCACCCTGGATGCGGAGATCGTCGCCGGGGCGCACCGCGCCGCAGCCGGCGACGAGTCCGCCCTGGATGAGCTGGTCGGGGAGTTCGAGCGTGGGCGTCATAGCGGCCTCCCTTGCTCGGCCCGGATGCCGCCAAGCATGCCGGCGGAGAAATTGCACGCGGCCGCGATCAGCAGCATGTCCTCGGTACAGATCCGCAGGTCCACCGCCACGCCTGCGGTGTCGCCCGCGCGTTTGACGCCATCGGCCATGAAGCTGGCGATCAGGGAAAGCCGCTGGGTCGAGACATGGGGATCGCTCATCATCTCATCGAGCCTGGTGACGTTCGCGCGGGCGTGCTCGATCGACTTGGCTTGTAGCTGGGCTGCGGTCATTGGTCTGCCTCCATGCGCGCGTCGATGTACCTGGCGATGTAGTCGCAGATGGACTGGGCCTCTGCGATGTCGGGGTTGGTGGTCTGGCCGCGCGGCTCGAACGCCAGGCCGCGGAACCGATCGGCGATGTCGCGTGCGCTCGCGCCCTGGTCCAGCGCGAGGTTGACGACGCGGCACAGCGCGGTGATGAGGCCGGCCATGGTGCTGCCCCACTTGGCGACCTTGACATCGAGGAGCGCGAGCCGGCCGTCGTCATCGACGGCGAGCGTCAGATAGCACTCGGTCTGGTGGACCGAGAACTTGTGTGTCACTGATTGGAGCGTGGCTGTGTCTGGCATCCTTGCCTTCCCCCGGAAGTGGCCGGGGGTCCGTGGGGTTTACATAAGCGGGGGTTATGGGGTGGGCCGTTAATTTTTGAGCCAGCCCAAATACAGCGCGGTTTGCCACAAGAGGTTGACCATCTCATCTCCGTAGCCGAACCGCTCGGCGTTCATCTCGATCGATCGCTTGAGGTCGCCGTCGGCGTGGCGCTCGGTTGCCGCTTTCCAGTCCGCCAGCATCTCGATCAGGTCGATTAGGTTCATGTCGGCGACGCCGTTCTCGTGGCATTCGGGGTGGTGCCGATTGCCCTTTTGGTGCCGGTCAATGGCGGGCCGAATGCGGTTTAGTGCGGCCTTATACTCATCCGACCCGTAGGTGAGCGAACGCAGGCCCGGCGTCTCTTGAGCGAACGATTCAAACTCCTCGGGGTCAAACTTGCTCCGGTCATGCACGACGGCGCGGCGATTCAGGTCTTCGGTGCATTGCAGCATCAGCGTCCCGACGCGCAGGGTGTGGTCGATCGTCTGTCTCATCACATCGTCGCGGGTCATTGGCTCACTCATGGCCTTTTCCTTCCGCCGCTTCGCGGCATTTGTGTTCCGGGGGTGGGGTTTCAGTTCTTCTTCCGGCGCTGGCTCTCGCGCTGGTTAGCGACGGCCAGCTTTTCGATCCCTGCCTGCAGCTTGTGTGCCTGGTCGCGCAGCTTCGCGGCCATCTTCCGCAGCCGCTCGGGCCGGGTCTGTAGTATCGCGCTGACGTGCAGCGACTCGGCCACGCCCCGCACTCTGTCCCTGTTGATCCGGCACGCCTCATTGAGCGAGCCTTCCGGCGTGGACCAGGGATCGGTGTTGTGTGGGGTCTCACTCATCGCGATTTCGACTTCAGTTTCTTCCAACGCTTGGCGGCGGGTTTCGATCCACCCGAACTCAAGGCGAGCATCGCGTACATCGCGGCCCGAGTATTCTCTAGCCCAAGATGGCTGCGCGGGTCGGGTTGGAGCTTGCCCAGGCCGTTGGATTTCAAGTTGCTTCTGCTCATGTGAGGGCCTACTTCGCGGGCATTGCAGCCGCATTACTCAAGGTCGCGTTCGTCGTCGTTCTCATCGAATATTGGACGGCCGCTTGCGGCGCGGGCTGCCATCGCGGCGATCTTGGGTTTCGTGCCGGGGAGCGCATGCGTGGGTTTGTCGGGCTGCGCATCCTCACCGTAGTGATGGTTCGTCTGGACGAAGGTCGCGCCCTTGAGCTGAGCGCCACCGAGGACTTGGTCAAACACAAACTTCAACGCGTTGGGGTCGCCTTCCTTGGCCTTCTCCACCTGCTTCTGCACGATGGCCTTGATGTCCGCGTCTGTGATCGCATCCATCGCGGCGCGGCGCATCTTGTCGATCCAGGGTGGAACGCCGAAAGGTGCGAGTGCTTTGTCTTGTCCGTTGCCAGTGCTACGCGGCATGATGAGACTCCTCTTGTGTGTGGTAGACGCCGCGCTCGATCCAGAGCGGGAGCGTGTAGAGTTGTGTGCTGTGGCCCTTGCCCTTACCCTTGCGGACGCGACCCAGCGACACCACCAGGCCCCGCGCCATCAGGTGTGCCAGATAGCTGCCTTCGGGGTCATTGCTGACCAGCGATTTGCGAGAGCCCTTCCAGGGCATGCCGATGGCATCCGCGATCTCTCGGCGGCTCATCGGGCCGTTGTCCCAGAGGGCGTTGAGGATCTGGACGGCACGCGGCCGGAGGTCTTCGGGCCAGCCTGCCTCGCGGGCGCGCTCGCGGAACGTCTTGGCTCGCAACTGTGCGAGGTTGTCGAGGCCCGCTGCTTCGAGCTGCTCGCGCGTCTTGGCGGCCACGCGTTTGCGCCGCCAGTCCGAGAGTGCGTTGGACGGCAACCCGAGCCGCTGCCGCAGGTCACAGAGAGTGCGACGATCCAGGCCCAGTTGCTCGCCGATGGTCGTGTCTGTCCAGCCCTTCGCGTGACCGTCGCGGATGATGCGCTCTGTCGCGGGGGTGAGCAAGGGTACTTGCCGCGTGCAGACGCCGAGCCGGTCAGCGACCTGGTACACGGAACTGACGGTGCGCCCGAGTTTGGCGGCGATGTCCGCTGCGGGCATCGAGCCGTAGAGTTTGCGGACGACGTCCACCTCCTCTGCGCTGTACAAACGCTTGCGGTCAACAAACCCTTTGCGCAGGGCCGTAGATTTCACGGCATGCAGTGAACGCCCCAGCTTCTGTGCGATCTGGCGATAGGTCATCTTCCCCGCGTTTGCCGCCAGGAAGGCGATCTCATCTGCGGACCAGCGGCCGGCTCGGGTTGGTGATGACTTGCGTGACATCCGTGTCAGTAGCTTCCGGGGGGTGGGGTCATGTGTTTGCGATGGTTGGGTCGCCAAGCAGCACTGCCTGGGCTGGGTGTCCGTAGTAGTCGAGCGTGCTGATCACGCAGTCGCACATCGCGGGTGTCGCGCGCATGGCCAGGTTGGGGTCGGCCGTGGGCGTGATCACTGCGCCGTAGACAGAGTCCTGCAGCTCGCGCAGGTAGCGGCCGGCGAGCGACCCGCCGCTGAACTTGATCGAGCAGTTAACCTGCATGGCTCACCCCCTCGTCCTGCCACTGGATGCCGTGGCGCCGGCCGATCGCCCGCAACGCGTCGATCACTTTGCTCGCCTGGCTGCGCGTCAACTGGTTGAGCTGGTTGCACTGGCCCGCGGTCGCGCGATCGATCACGGCGTCAAGCACGGGCTGGCCCTGCTCGTCCGCGTGCAGATGCCCGGTAAGCAGGAGCGAGTTGGCCATGCGCTTGATCTTGTGTGCCTGCCGGGCGATCTCCCTGCGCGACTTCGCGTCGCACTTTCCGGGCGTGACGCGCCCGCCGGGGCCGGGCAACGCGCCGCCGGCCATGGACTCGACGGTGGCCATGTACTCCTCAAAGTCGTCGTTGGTGAGCTTGGGGCTGGTCGAGGTGATCCGCCCGCCGTGCACGGCCCGATTGCCGAACCGGCGCAGGATCATCGCGCGCTGCTCATCATTGAGCCCCGCGTCACGGGCGGCCTTGCCAGCGGTCATGCGTTGTGGTTTGGTCCAGGGCATGGGGGGTGTAGGCGCTAGGCGCTAGGGGTTAGGTGTTGGGGTACATCGACGCCATATCTGACAAGCGGCTGATCGGCTCGGACATAGAGCGGGTGGCGGGGTTGGCCGTGAAAGGTAGTGCCCAAGCACCAAAGCGTTTCGTGCTTGAGCAGCTCCAGCACTTGCTGGTCCCGGCCACGCAGATTGCCGTGCGCGCCCCAGGCCGCGATCACCACATGGCCGCACGGCTGACTCAAGCACCAATCGCACTCAGGCCCGATCGGGTCATCCGCGACGAGAAGCTCGGATGGGTTCGTAGCCCGCCAAGCAAAGAGGTTCAGCACATCAAGTGAGCCGCATCCAAGGCGTTTGGCGAAGTTGATGCAGCGTCTGATCGTGGGGTCATCCTGCTCGTCGTCTGCCGTGCTGGGGTTGAGCATGATGAACGTGCAGCAGCGCGCGATGTCTTCATCCCACACCCTGGTCAGGCTGTACCGATAGCGCCCGCATTCGCTGATGTGGGCCTCTCTGTGCATTTCTTCGCCGAAGAGTGTGTTCATGACTTGGTGGGTTGCGTGTTGGCTTCGAGCTGCTCGACATCTTTGATCATGGACTCGAACTCGCTGTACATCAGGTGGATCATGCTCAGCTTGTTCCGGCGGGACTTGGCAACCTCATCGCGCATGCGCTGCGAGAGCGGTGGTGTGCTGCCGGGTTTGCTGCGGGGTGGGTGCATGGTGTCCGTCTTGCGTGGGAAAGTTCAGCGGCCTTCCGGGCGTTCCGGGGGCGGTGTTCCGGGGTTGCGTTAGCCGGCGGAGGCGATGCGGCGCTCGCCCCATTCGTCGGCGGCGGCGATCATCGTGTCGGCCTCCGCGCCCGACTCCAAGAACAGTTGCGAGAACAGCAGGTCTTCGGTGATGGTCTGGCCCCGGCCGTAGAGGTCCACGATGCCCTCGACCAGCTCGTGCGCCAGGCCGAGCGCCCCGCGGTCGAGCTGGCAGGCGAGCCGCCAGAGCATCTCGAAGGCGTCGTCGGTGATCTTGATCTGCTTCATTCGCACGAACTCGCGGATCTCGTCCTTGGAGTAGAGGGGCCGGCCCAGGCGCTGCGGGTCATCCGGGTCGCCGTGCCGCGCCATGCGCTCCACGATGTTGACCTTCATGCAGCGCCGCCAGAACTGCCCGCCCCCGGACTCCGCTTCGGACGTGCGGTCGTCGATGAAGGAGAAGATGCCAGACGAACCGAACATGATGATCGGCACGTCGGTGTCGTCGTAGATGTTACGCACGATCCCGGCGCATTCGGCGGGCAGGGTCTGGGCCTCGTTAAGGAAGAGCGTGGCGGTCTGGCCGCGCAGCTTGGCGCTGACGCGGGCGAGCATGAGCGCGCAGGTCTCGCGGCGGCTCGACATATTGATGCGGTCGGCGATGGTGCGGACCAGCACGACGGCCGTCATCTTGGAGTGGCAGTTGATGACAAAGCCGTTGAGCTCCTCGCAGAGCAGGTCGATGACCATGTCCTTGCCGGCCCCGGACGGCGCGGTGATCGCGCACATGCGTTCGCGGCGGTGGGCCTGGCGGACGGCCGCGATCATCTGCTCACACACCCAGGTGGGGATATAGGCCCTGGTCTTCGTGGATGATGCGCGGCGGCGGTGCCGCTCGACCCACGCGTTGATGGCGTGGGCTACGTTGTCGGATTTCGCCGTGTATTTGCCAGAGACAAACTGGCTAATCGTAGACTCGGCGAACTGGACCTGCGCGGCGATCCTTGACAGCGAGACATTGGGGTCGTTGTCGAGCAGCTCGCGGCAGCGGATGCGGACGGTCTCGATCTCACTGTCGGTCAGCTTGCGTGTCTTGGGCAGCATCCGTGCCTCCACTATGCGGTCGTGCTCGACCAGACGATCCATCGCCTGGTCTTCGAGTTGCCGCGGGGTTTGTTGGGCCGAGGGGTTGTCGGGCGATCCGAAATTAAGCGTCACGATCCACCCCCTTCGCTCATCCGCGCCGTGTCGGGCAGGACAAGGTTGAAGGTCCGCCTTGCGGGCGTCGCGCGTGAGTGGTCGATTGGCTGCGGTGGCCGCCCGTGGGCCGGGTCCTGGCTGTGCTCTGCGCCGACCGCGAGCTTGAAGCGGTGTCGATCGGCCAGCTGTGCGGCCTCTTCGAAGCCTGTTCGAACGGGCTTTATGGAGCGCGTGACCGGCTCGGGCACGTCGCCCAGGTCGCCCAGGTCGCCGTTGAGCAGGCGGTAAACCAGCGGCGAGAGCTTGGGCTGGAGCCGGCCGAGGCCCGCACGCTTGAGCTCCTTGTGGTGCTGGCGGATCGCGCGGTGCGCCGCCGCCACGTGCTCGACGCCTCCGGACAGATCGCCCGCCCGGTCGCCAAGATTGTTGGGGGCGATGCACAGCAGCTGGCCTGTCGCGTCGTCGTACACGTGGACCGCAGCGAGGCTAGCCGGGTCATACGCGGCGCGGACCTTGCGCTTGGTGCCCTGGTAGCGGAGCAGCTCGGGGAGCAGCACGCCGTGGCGCAAACCAAAGTAGAGGCGGCTGCCACGGATCGTCACGCCGACGCCCTGCTTGCGGACGGTGCTGGGTCGGTCGTGGTGCATGAGCAAGAGATCGAGCGCGCCACGGTCGTACACGCGGACGTGCTCGCACCACTGCGCCATCGCCGCCGCTGGCGACAGGGGCAGGCCGTCCTCCCGCAGCGACTCGATCTGGTGGTCGGCGCTTAGGTTGTAGGCCGTCACGATCTGATCGATGCCGGCGAGGACAGACTCATAGCTCGGCACCTGCGCGGGGTCATCAAGCCGCTTGTCGAGCTCGTGGGGTTTGGAGAGCACGTCTTTGCCGCAGTAGGTGACCTGGTTGCGGCAGAAGTGGTCGTGGAGGAACCCGTACCAGCGCTCCTGGCGGGACTTGCCGTTGGACTGCAGCGGGATGGCGAAGTGAGGCTCGATCTTGAGGTGGCCGAAGATGCCGCGGAAGCTGGAATCGGCGAGCCACTCGTTATTCAGCCGCCGCTTGCGCATCTGCTTGGTGCGCCGGTCGAAGAACCAGCTATCAAAATCCTTGCCGTTGTCGAAGCAGACCTCCTCCGGTCCGCCCATGTTGGCCGAGTCCAGCATCCCCTCACGCAGGGTGTAGAGGATCGTGTCGCTGTTGGGCGCGGGGCTGAGGCAGTACGCGACGATCTTCTGCGTGCGCCAATCCTGGGCGGTGGTCAGCCAGGGCCGGAAGGGCTGGTTGTCGCGGTACCTGCACCAGAAGTCGCAGATCGTATGGTCGAAGACCCAGCGACGGCCCGCGGCCCACGCGTTGTCGTCCTGCTTGATCGTGCCGAGGTATTGGTTTTTGTAGAGCGTCTTGTCGCGGTGGAACGCCTGCAGGTGCGGCGGGTACCACTCGTCAAGCTTGCGGTGCAGGGTGCGCAGTGACGGGATGTCGCGCGGGTCTGCGCCGAGCTGGAGCAGCTCGATCCTGGTGCGCTCGTAACACTGCTTGGCGGTGGGCTTGCGCGCGTCGAGGAAGTCGAGCCGGAATCGCTCCTTGAACTCCACGTACAGGTCGGCCGAGCGATCGCCGCCTCGGAAGTCCGCCAGCTCGATCGTGTCGGCGTCCGTCTTGATCTGCTTGTCCCAGGCGTAAAGATGGCTGCGGCTGACACGGGCATCGGGGAACTCGCCCCGCAGACGCTTGACCAGGCCGGGCAGCCAGGCCTTGACCGGGCGACGCTCCATCGATCGCATCTCGCGGAATCGGTCGAGGCAGGCCCTGCGTTGCAGGACCAGGTCGCGGTTGCGGGCGCTGAGCGCCTTGAGCGTGTCGGCGACCGATGCGCCGCCGCCGGCATCCTCATCGGCGGGGAGATACGACCGCGCGATCCACCATCGCTGCCGCGACTCGCCGG